>JAUHWK010000288.1 GCA_030424555.1 bacterium
ATGCGGGGCCGGCGGACGGTCGATCCACCCGCGGCGACCGTCAGTCGGTGTCGCCGTCGTCGTCGGGGACGTCGTCGCAGGCGTCCTCGAACGAGTCGGAGAAGGCTTCCGACGAGGAGCAGTCCGCGTTGTCGTACGCGTCGGCCAGGCACTGGAAGGCCGTGGCGACCTCGGGGTCGTTGGGGACGCCCGGCAGGGTGTACGCGGCGCAGTATGCGTCGGCGGAGAAGGACGGGATGGTCGAGCCGTTGCCCATCTCGTTGCTGCACGCGTTGGCGGCGCGGACGTAGTCGCGGCAGGCCGCGGCGGATCCGGCACCGCAGGCGGCGAGGGTGGAGGCGGCGATCAAGGACAGGACGAGGGTGCGCATGGTGTTCTCCCTGGAACGCCGGGAGTGTAGCGCACGGGGAGGATTGCACCCACGCTTGGGGTGCGCCGTCAGCCGGAGGGCTCGTTGAGCCACATCCGGTGCATCAAGCGGTGATGTCCAGGTCGGGGGTCGTCGCGGTACTCGGTGCGGGCGTGCAGGGTCCGGCGGTTGTCGACCCACACCAGATCGCCGGGGGCGCGCGCGATGGGAAGCATCGAGGCGGGCTCGTTGGCGACGGCGAGCACGCGGTCGAGGGTCTGCAGGAGGGCTTCGGGGACGTCCACGCCGGGGTGGCGGGCGGCGCGGCGGATGTACCAGTCGACGAAGAACACGTGCAGCCCCCCGGGCACCGGCTCCAGGACGCGCTCCCAGAACACCGCCTCTTGGCCGGGCTGCTGCTCGTCGTGCCGATCGTGGGGCAGGGGGCGCTGAAGCCAGGCGGCGGTCTCGGGCCATCGGGCCACGGTCTCGGCGATGACGTGCTCGCTGCTGGTGACGAACAGCTGGCCCCCCTCGGGCGCGTGCCGGACGCAGGCCAGGCCGGACACGTGGCCGCCGTCCACATGGAAGGGGAGGGCGACGGGGGTCGCGAACGCGCGCACGTCGGGCTCGGACCAGGGCCGCCCCTGGTCGGCGACGTCGACGACGTACACGCCGTCGAGCACCTGGGGGACGGGCTCGCCCATCGCGCAGCCGATCAAGAACAGGCGCGCCGCGCTGTGCAGCTCGTTGGGGGCGGGGGGAAGGCCGGTGATCCGAAGCACGCCAGGACCGTCTCCGACCAGGCGGGCCATCCAGGCCTGGGCGAGGGGTCGGGTGGCGGAATCCAGTGCATTGATGGCGCGCTCGGGGGACCAGGCATCGCGGTCTGTGCCGTGGGCCGCGATCCAGTGGCGTGCCGCAGCATCGAGCGCGTCGGCGACGGCGGGATCGAGCGCGAGGGACCAGTCGGACTCGGACAGATCGGCCGGGACCCACGCGCGCTGGCGGGCCCGCTCGACGAGGGTGTGGGCGTCGATCATGGTCGCTGGCTCGGGCGCGTTCATCCCACCTCCACGGTCATCCCAGGCCGGGGTCGGGCCCCTCGGACCCCAGGGCCCCGTCGACCCGAGCGTGAGCCAATACCCCGTCGGGGTCGAGCGCTGTGACAAGTGCGCGAAACGCGGGGAGCGCGGTCCACACGGCGCGGTGGGCGTGCGTGGCGCCCTCCTTGCCCCAGTGGGGCCGCCCGCCGAGCGCCAGGAAGGCCTGCGCGGCCTCGTCGAACACGGCGTCTGCCCAGGGCGCGGTGGTGGCGTACACGCCGAGGTGCAGCATGGGGCCGTCGTGGCTCGGTGCCAGCCAGGCGGGGCTGCGGGGGACGGCGCGCAGCTCGGCGATGAAGTCCAGCGGTCGGTCCCTCACCAGGTCGCGCAGCACCGCCCACGCCTCGTCGGCCCGGGCGACCGGAACCGCCCACTCCGTCTCCCGGTGCCGGGGGGGCATGGGCACGGTCAAGGCGTCCGCGAACCCTGCCTGGCGCGTGCCGGGCGTGAGGTGGACGGCATCGACGAGGGCGTTCACGGACGGGATCGCGGCGGGGACGAGGGCGCCGAGCCGGAGCAGGGCGGGAAACACCGCCTCGTTTGCGGCGCGATCGACCCAAGGCCGCCAATGGGGCACCGGCGGCGCGTGGGCGACGGGCGTGTACCGGTACAGCAGGGCGTGGGGTTGGCCGGGCAGCCACCACACCTTGGCGTAGGGGGCGTCCTCGAGGGCGTGGAGCAGGGCCTGGGCAGCGTCCTCCAGGGGGAGGCGGGTCCGGGTCTCCTGCAGCGCCGTCGCGGGCATGGTGCGCAGGGTGACCTGGGTGAGCACGCCGAGACGACCCAGGCTGAGCCGCGCCCCGTCGAGGCGCGGATCCCCGGCGTCGAACACGACCACGTCGCCGTGTCCGTTCACGAGGTGGAGGCCGAGGACGTGATCGGACAGGCAGCCGTGGATCAGGCTGGAGCCGTGGGTCCCCGTCGCGATGGCCCCGGCGACGGTCTGGGCGGTGATCGAGCCCAGCACCGGCAGGGTGCGATCATGCCGGGCGAGGACGCGCGTGAGGTCGGTGAGCGTGGTGCCGGCCTCGACGGTCACCTGATCGGGCCCGAGCGCGACCACCCGGTCCATCCGGCCGAGGTCGAGCTGGACCACGCCGTCGCTGCTGGCGAGGTCCGACCAGCTGTGCCGACTGCCGCTCGCGCGGACACGCAGGCCCTCGTCCCGGGCCTCTCGCACGGCCTGCACGACGTCGGCTTCGCGTGACGGGCGGTGCCACCGGGCGGGCTGCCGGAGCACGGTGCGGGACCAGTTCTGGAACGGACGCCCCATCGCGCCTCCCCTCCACGACGTGGTCCGTTCGGCGCGCCCTGTCGAGGCCGCGAACGGACCACCGCGGTCGGGGCGCGATCAGGCGGCGTAGTGGAAGACCTCGCGGACGATCTGGCCGTCCTTCCAGGTCTGGACGGCCCACTGGGTGCGCTTCACGCGGTCGCCGAACACGGTCATGTCCATCGTCATCTCGTAGGCGGTGATGTCGCCGTCGGCGACGACCGGTCCCACGGAGACGTCGTGGAAGGTGGCGTTGGCGACGAACGCCTGCTCGTAGGCGCGGTTGGCGTCCTTGCCGGTCCGCGTCTGCTCGGGGTCGCCGTTCTCGGACATCACGATGTCGTCGGCGTAGTGCTGCTCGAACTTGTCGAGGAGCTGGCCGGTCAGGATGCCCTGGATCAGGTCCTGGACGGCGGTGCGGTTGCGCTCGGTGGTCTGGGTCGTGGACATGGGTCCTCCGGGTCCGCGCCGGGAGTCGGCGGGTTCACAGAGGATCTACGGTGGGAACGGCGTGCAGACCGTGCCTGGGATCCGACCGCACCGTGTCGCGTGGCGAAACGGGATCAGAACTCGGCCTGCCCGGGGGTGCGCGGGAAGGGCAGGACGTCGCGGATGTTCTGCATGCCGGTGAGCCAGAGGATCAACCGCTCCAGACCGAGCCCGAAGCCCCCGTGGGGCACGGAGCCGTAGCGGCGCAGGTCGCGGTACCACCAGTAGGTCTCGGCAGGCAGGCCGTGGGCGGCCAGGCGGGCGTCCAGGACGTCGAGGCGCTCCTCGCGCTGGCTGCCGCCGATCAGCTCGCCGATGCGGGGGACGAGCAGGTCGGTGGCGGCCACGGTGGCGACCCCGTCGGTCTCCTCGTCGTCCAGGCGCATGTAGAAGGCCTTCTGCGACGCGGGGTAGTTGGTGACGAACACCGGGCGCCCGAAGTGCTCTTCGGCCAGCCACCGCTCGTGCTCGGTCTGCAGCTCGAACCCGGGGGCGGACACGGCGTGCTCGAAGGTCTTGCCCTGGGCCTCGGCCTCGGCGAGCAAGGCGCGGGCCTCGTGCCAGGTGACGCGGGCGAACGGGGCGTCGAGGACGGCGCGCAGGCTGTCGAGCAGGCCCTTCTCGATGAAGCGGTCGAAGAACGCCATGTCGTCGGCGCAGTCGGTGAGCACGCCCTCGGCGACGGACTTCACGAAGTCCTCGGCGAGGGCCAGGACGTCGTCGAGATCGGCGAACGCGATCTCGGGCTCGATCATCCAGAACTCGGCGGCGTGCCGGGTGGTGTGGCTGTGCTCGGCGCGGAACGTGGGGCCGAACGTGTACACGTCCGTGAACGCCTGGGCGAAGTTCTCCACCGCGAGCTGGCCCGACACCGTGAGGAAGGCGGAGCGGCCGAAGAAGGGCTCGCCGGACTCGCCGGTGGCCACGACCTCAAACAGCTCGCCGGCCCCCTCGGCATCGGAGGTCGTGATGATCGGGGTGTGGATCCACAGAAAGCCGCGCTCGTGGAAGAAGCGGTGGATGTGCCAGGACACGGCGTGGCGGACGCGGAACACCGCCTGGAACGTGTTGGTGCGGGGGCGCAGGTGGGCGATGGTGCGCAGGTGCTCCATGCTCGTGCGCTTCTTCTGCAACGGGTAGTCGCTGGCGTCGCAGGTGCCGACGATCTTGACGGTGTGGGCGGCCACCTCGAAGGCCTGCTCGCCGCCGGGGCTCGCCTTCCAGGTACCGGTGATCCGCACCGCGGCCCCCACGCCCAGGTCCCCCTTGTGGGCCTCGGCGAGCGCGGGCGTGAGGATCGCCTGGATGGTCTTGGGGGTGGAGCCGTCGAACACGTGCACGAAGCTGATGTTCTTGCCGAACCGCGAGGTGCGGATCCACCCGGTGATCTCCACGTTCGCGCCCTCGGCAGCGGCGGGGATCAGATCGACGATGCGGGTGCGACGAGCGGACATGGAGCCTCCAGCGGGCCGGTCCCTATCCCGGGTGGGCTCAGGGCGCGGGACCGGCCGCGCAAACCGTGGTACCGGACGCCCATCCGTCGAGGTGAGCCGTGCGTGATCCGCGTGCAAACAAGACCATCCCCCGTTCCATCGCCCGCACCACCGGCCTCGGCCTGGCCGGGAGTGCGCTGCTCGCCGTGTCGGGCGGGTGCCGTCCCGAGCCGCAGGAGGTCCCCGACGACCTCACCTTCGGCGAGAACGTCGAGACGATGTTCCGCACGTTCGACACCAACCCCGAGGGGCTGGCGGAGCTGATCGAGAACACCGAGCAGCAGATGGACACGTTCGACCTCGACGGCGAGCTGGCGGATCGCAAGTTCGTGGTCGACGTGCTCGACCCCACCGGGCTGGACATCACGTTCCCGACCGACGCCGACCCCAACGGCCAGACCCCGATCCTCGTGATGGGTGTCAGTCGCCACGCGTTCGAGGTGAGCATCTCGCCCGCGCTGGAGGACAACCAGGTCTGCATCGAGTCCGAGAGCACCGTGTCGTTCGACCGCACCTGGCTCGAGGGCGAGGCGTGCTTCAAGGACGGCTCGTGCGACGTGGCCCGCACCGTCAACCGGGTCCGCAAGGAGCTGAGCTTCATCGCGTCGGGTTGG
>JAUHWK010000289.1 GCA_030424555.1 bacterium
TCGAACGCCCGGGCCTCGATCTGGTCTTGGAGGTCGTACCCGACCGTCGCGTCCCCCGGTCCCCATGCGGAGGGGTCCAGCTCGACGATGATCGCGGCGTTGGCCCAGTACGCACGGCGTGCCGAGAAGCTCATGCCGTTGACCACCACCCGACCCGGATGGTTGGACGCCGGCACGACGACGCCGCCCGGGCACATGCAGAACGTGCGCGCCTTGGGACCCTTGGGGGGGTGCCACGCCAAGCGGTAGCTGGCGGCTGGCAGCTCGGGTGCGGGATCGTCCCCATACCGGGCGCGATCGATCACCGACTGCGGATGCTCGATGCGCGCGCCGATCGCGATGGGACGCCGCACTGCGTCCGCCCCCCGCCGGACCAGCATCCGGACGGTGTCCCGCGCCGAGTGGCCTGGGGCGGCGACCAACGCGCGCACAGGGACCACCTCCCCATCCGCCAACACCACCCCGCGAACCCGTCCGTCAGCGACGTCGAGATCGTCGACCCGAGACCGGAACCGCACCTCCGCGCCCAGCTCCCGGAGCCGATCCCGGAACCTGGGCAGCACGGCGCGCACCTTGTCCGTCCCCAGGTGTGCCCAGCCCTCTTCGAGGATGTCCTCGCGTGCGCCCATGTCGACGAAGCGGCGCAAGATCCAGCCCACCTCCCCGTCGCGTCGGCGGGTGTAGATCTTGCCGTCGCTGAACGTGCCCGCGCCGCCCTCGCCGAACACCGCGTTGCTCTCGGGATCCAGCGCCGCCTTCCGTCGCCAGTGCCCGTTCACCTCCTTGACCCGGGCCTCGATCGGAGAGCCCCGCTCGAACACCACCACCGGGATCCCGGCCTCCGCCAGGTACAGCGCCGCGAACAAGCCTGCGGGGCCCAGCCCGATCACGCCCACCGGCAGGTCGTGCGACCACCCCACGCGCGACGGGGCGTGGTCGATCAGCCCGTACCGGCCATCGTCCCGATCCGTCCACGCACGCACGCCCGGGGCGCACGCCACCAGGCCCGCCTCCTCCTGGGCCTCGACCCGAAACACGCCGAACCACCGCTGTCGCCCGTGGCGCGCGTCGAGGCTCCGTCGGACCCGCTGGGCTTCCAAGACCCGGGCCCGATCCACCCCGAGATGGATCGCGACCACCCCGATCGCATCCAGGTCGTCGTCCCCGGAGGGCAACTCGACGTTCGGCACGAGCAAAGCCATGGATTCCTCGGCGTTCGACGTCGATCCTGCGGCTTGCGTACCCGCATGGCG
This sequence comes from bacterium, assembly GCA_030424555.1. Taxonomy (GTDB): domain Bacteria; phylum Myxococcota_A; class UBA796; order UBA796; genus JAUHWK01. The sequence continues at coordinate 1,254 of JAUHWK010000289.1, forward strand.
ACGGCGTCGGCGACCGAATAGCCGGTCCCGGCACCACGCCGCAGGAGGAAGGGATGAGCACGCGCGTCGGCATCAACGGGTTCGGCCGGATCGGACGTGGCGTGCTGCGCGCTGGCTGGCGCACCCCAGGTCTCCGGTTCGCCTGGATCAACGACCTCTCCTCGCCCGAGCAGCTGGCCTGGCTGCTTCGCCGCGACACCTCGCTGGGCGCTTGGAACGTCCCGGTGTCGCACACCGACGACGCCCTGATCGTCGACGGCGTCCGGATCCCCGTCACCGCCCATCGCGCCCCCGCCGACATCCCCTGGGCCACGGGCGACGTCGATCTCGTCCTCGAGTGTACTGGGGTGTTCCGGGCACGCAGCCAGGCCGCCGCCCACCTCGGAGACACCGTCCGCAAGGTGATCGTGAGTGCACCCGGTGCCAAGGAGCCGCCCGACGCCACGATCGTCGTGGGCGTCAACCACGCGCAGTACGATCCCAGCCGTCACCACGTCGTGTCGTGCGCTTCCTGCACCACCAACTGCCTGGCCCCGCTCGCCCGCGTCCTGCACGACACCGTCGGCATCGAGCACGGGTTCATGACCACGGTCCACGCCTACACGATGGACCAGAACCTGCTCGACAACGCCCACCGCAAGGGAGACCTGCGTCGCGCCCGCGCGGCCGCCCTCAACGCGGTCCCCACCTCCACCGGCGCCGCCAAGGCCGTCGGCCTGGTGCTCCCCGAGCTCGCGGGCCGCCTCGACGGCGTGGCCGTGCGCGTTCCGGTTCCGGTCGGCAGCCTGGTGGACCTCGTGGTCCGAACCGAGCGCCCCACCGACCGCGACGCGCTCCTCGCCGCCCTGCGGGCCGCCGCGGAAGGTCCCCTGTCCGGCACCCTCGTCGTTCGGGACGAGCCCCTCGTCTCCAGCGACATCGCCGGCGACCCCCATCCCTGCATCGTCGACGCCGAGACCCTGTCGGTCCTCGACGGCCGGCTCGTCAAGGCCTTGGCCTGGTACGACAACGAGACCGGCTTCTCACACCAGATGGTCCGCCTCGCGGGCCTCCTCGGAGGACAGCCTTGACCCCCACGCTCCCCACCCTCGACACCCTCCAGGTCGAGGGCCGCGCCGTCCTGCTGCGCGCCGACCTCAACGCCCCCCTGGCTGGCGACCTCGTCGCGGACGACACGCGCCTGCGGGCCGCGATCCCCACCCTCCGTGCGCTGCTCGACCGGGGCGCCGCGCGGGTGTTGGTGTGCTCCCACCTGGGCCGGCCCAAGGGCAAGGCCGATCCCTCCCTCACGCTCCTTCCCGTCGCCGCCAAGCTCGCCCACCTGCTCGATCTCGACGTGACGTTCCTGCACGACATCGTCGGCGACGAGGTCGCGGACATTGCAAAGGAAGCAGAGCCCGGCAGCGTGCTGGTCCTCGAGAACCTCCGCTTCGATCCCCGCGAGAAGGCCGGTGACGCCGAGTTCGCCCGCGCGCTGGCCGCCTTGGCCGACGTCTACGTAGACGACGCCTTCGGCGCGATGCACCGTGCGCACGCCTCGATCACCGGTGTCCCGAGCCTGCTCCCCAGCGCGGCAGGTCTCCTGGTCCAGGCAGAGGTCGAGGCCCTCGGCAAGCTGCTCCACACCCCCGCGCGCCCGTTCGGCGCCGTCCTCGGTGGCGCCAAGGTCTCCGACAAGATCGGCGTGCTGGAGCGTCTCGTCACCCGGGTCGACCGCCTGTTCGTCGGCGGCGCCATGGCGTACACCTTCCTCGCCGCGCAGGACCTCCCGGTCGGCAAGAGCCGCGTCGAGGCCGATCAGGTCGACACCGCCAAGCGCATCCTCGCGTCCGCTGAGGAGCGCGGCGTGTCCGTCCACCTGCCGGTCGACCACGTCACCGCCGCCACGTTCGACGCCAGCGCGGAGCCGATCGACGAGGTCACGATCTCCGAGGACCGGATGGGCCTCGACATCGGCCCCGAGACCCGTGCCGAGTGGGCCGAGGCGCTCGCCGGCTGCAGGACCCTGTTCTGGAACGGACCGGTGGGCGTGTCGGAGTGGGAGGCCTTCGCTGGAGGCACCCGCGCGGTCGCCGAGGCCTTCGCCAAGGCGTCAGGCTTCACGGTCGTCGGCGGGGGCGACAGCGCCGCAGCGGTCGCCACGCTGGGCCTCGCCGACGCGATGGACCACGTCAGCACCGGCGGGGGCGCCAGCCTCACCTACGTCGAAGAGGGTGATCTGCCCGGACTCGCCGCCCTCCGCTCGGCATCCTGATGCGGCGTCCGTTCGTCGCCGGCAACTGGAAGCTCCATCGGGGGCCGGGCCAGGCCCGTCCCCTCGCCAAGGCCCTGCGCACCCAGCTGATGGACGTCGAGCACGTCGACCTCGCGGTGTTCCCGCCCGATCTCTCGATCGCCGAAGTCGTCGCGGTCCTCGCCGACACCACCCTCCAGGTCGGCGTCCAGCAGGTCACCGCCCAGGTCGAGGGGGCCTACACCGCCCGCACCAGCGCTGCCCACGCCCGCGCAGCCGGCTGTGGGCGTGCCCTCGTCGGCCACAGCGAGGTCCGCCGCGACCTCGGCGTCACCGACGCCCACGTCCACGCCGCCACCCGCGCCGCCCTCTCTCACGGCCTGCTGCCGGTCATCTGCCTCGGCGAGACCCTCGAGGAACGCGACGCCGACTTGGTCACCGAGGTCCTGCTCCGACAGCTCACCGGCGCCCTGGGCGACCTCCACCCTGACGAGGTCGCCACCTGCACCCTCGCCTACGAGCCCGTCTGGGCCATCGGCACCGGCCGCACCGCGTCCCCTGAGCAAGCGCAAGCCGCCCACGAGGTGCTGCGTCAGGCACTTACCGAGCGCTACCCCGCCTTCGTCGCCGACCAGACCCGCATCCTGTACGGCGGATCCGTCAAGCCCAACAACGCCGCCGCGCTGATGGCCATGCCCGACGTCGACGGCGCCCTCGTCGGCGGTGCCAGCCTCGATCCGGACGCCTTCTCCGCGATCGTCGCGGCCTGCTAGCGCCACGTCGACTGGTAGACCGCGTCGAGGCTCTGCCCCCACGCCGTCACGCCGCCGGCCGACCGGAGACGCCCGACGACCCGATGTCGGTTCGGACGTCGACTGGCCCACCGCGTCCCAGAGCAGGCCCGACACCGGTTCAGACGTCGACTGGCCCACCGCGCGTCCCAGGTCCGCCCCTACAGACGACCGAGCCGGCCGCCACGACCGAGCCCAGGTGCGCGGCCGAGCCCACGGGCGACCGGGATCCACGCGCAGCACGCAGCGACTGACGTGCGACACGCACACGGCACCGCGCCCCAGTTCCTTCCCAGACACACGCCGCGGGCAGGTCCTACCCTCGCCGGAGACGGACCCGCCGAGCCTCACTCGGCCGCGGCGCCCTCGTCCTCGCCCGACGACGCCGGCACACCCAGCGTCTCATCCAACGCCGCGTCCTCCGCCTCATCGGCCGCCGCCTGGTCGGCCTCGATGCGCGCGTCGTTGCGGCGCTCGAGCTCCTCCATGACGTCCCCCGTGCCCGCGAGCAGGGCTTCGTTGGAGAAGTACGCCAGGGTGATCGACGTACACATGAACGCGACCGCCACCCCGGTGGTGATCGACTGCAGCACGCTGCCGGGACCACGCGGCCCAAAGATGGTGGAGCCACCCGCACCGCCAAAGGCCGCGCCGATGTCGCCGCCCTTGCCGGGCTGCAGGATCACGATGCCGATCAGCGCCAGCGACAACACCACGTGCAGCGCCACGATCGCCATGTACATCAGGTACCTCCCATCGACGCGTGCCGCGGCTCGCCCTTCTGGCAGGCCGCCTTGGCGCATCGGACGTAGACCTCGTGCCGATGCGAGACCACCGTGAACCCGCGATCCTTCGCGATCTGGTCCTGGCGGGTCTCGATGACCGGGTCCTCAAACTCGTAGATGTCACCACACACCACACAGATCAGGTGGTCGTGGTGCTCCCCCGCCAGATCCGGCTCGTAGCGGGTGTGGTTCTCGCCGAACTTGTGCTCTTCGGCGAGCCCACCCTCGACCAGCAGCCGCATCGTCCGG
>JAUHWK010000290.1 GCA_030424555.1 bacterium
TCGGCGTGCCACGCCCGGGCGCGCCGACGCTCCCCCGGACTGTGGCTGCTGATCCCCAGCGACACGCCCGCCGCGCGCAGGGTGTCGTGATCGGCCGTGTCGAGGTCCTCTTGCCCCAGGTGGACCCAGGCGGCCCCAGCCTCGACGGCCGCTGACGCGTGGTCGTTGACCACCACCTGGGCCCCCGACACCGCGCGTCCGGCCTCGACCGCCTCCGCGACCTGCTCCGCCACCAGCCCGGGATCGGCGGACTTCACGCGGAGCTGAATCGTGCGCGCCCCTTGGTCGAGCAGCGCCACGACCTCCGAGGCCTTCGGCACGATCGGGTAGAACCCATGCACGCCGTCGGTGCGGAACGCGGTCATGCGCCCGCCCGGTGCCAGAACGGCACATCGGTGGTGGGGGTGCTGGCCTCTGCGTGGGGCAGCGGTGCCATCAACCCCGCCTCGAACGCCCGCCGTCCCGCACGCACCGCCTCGCCGAACGCCCGTCCCATCCCCACCGGATCGGCCGCACGGGCGATCGCGGTGTTGAGCAGGACCGCGTCACACCCGAGCTCCATCGCCGCCGCGGCGTGGCTGGGCGCACCGATGCCCGCGTCCACGAGCAAGCGCACGTCCGGGAACCGATCCCGCAGCGCCCGGATCCGATCGGGATGGGCCAGCCCCTGGCCCGACCCGATCGGCGCGCCCCACGGCATCAGGATGTCGCAGCCTGCATCCACCAGGTACCGCGCGACCACGAGGTCTTCGGTGATGTAGGGGAACACGACGAACCCCTCTGCCAGCAGCGCTTCGGCCGCGCGCACGACCCCCACCGGATCGGGTTGGAGGGTCACGTCGTCGCCGATCAGCTCCAGCTTGATCCAGTCGGTGTCGAACACCTCGCGCGCCATCTGGGCGATCGCGACGACCTCGTCGACGGTCCGACAGCCCGCAGTGTTGGGCAGCACGTGGCAGTCCAAGCCCTTCACCAGATCCCAGAATGCCTGGCCCGCGCGGTCCTTGGCGCTCTCGCGGCGCAGCGACACGGTGATCACCTCGGCCCCGCTCGCCGAGACCGCGTCCGCCATGCGCGCGGGGGACGGGTAGCGTGCGGAGCCGATCATCAGGCGCGAGGACAGGGTCCGGCCTCCGATGGTCCAGGTGTCGACGTCCATGCTCATCCTCCCGCCATCGGTGCGACGATCTCGACCCGCGACCCAGCCGCCAGCACGGTGGTGGCGTGGACGCCCCGGGCCACGAACGCGCCGTCGACCGCCACGGCGACCACGGCCTCCTGGTACCCGAGCCGCACCAGGAGCGCGGCGACGGTGATCGCCTCGGGCACGTCCACCGGCTCGTCGTTCACGCGCACGGTCACGCGGCCTCCACGAACGGAAGGACCGGTGTGGGCACCGCCGAGCCCGCCGCGATCCCCGCGACCGCGTCGGCGAGGATCGGGGCCAGGAGCCAGCCGTGACGATGCAGACCGTTCACACGGATCAGGCCCTCCTGGGCCACGATCCGCGGGGCGTTGTCCGGGAGGGCCGGCCGCAACCCCACGCCGGAGCGCACCACCTCGGCCTCGGCGAACGCCGGGTGGACCGCATGCAGCACGCTGAGCAGCTCCAGCAGGGATCGCACCGTGGGAGGGGCGTCGTCTTCCCGCTCCACCTCGGTCGCGCCCACGTAGAACCGCCCGCCACCGCGGGGCACGACGTACAGCGGATGGCGCGGATGGAGCACCCGCACCGGACGACCCAGCACCACCTCGTCGGTGTGGACCTCCACGAACTCCCCGCGCACCCCCCGCAACGCGAGGGTGTCTCGCGCCGCCAGGCCGCGCGCATCGACCACGAGGTCGGCCGTGAGGTGGGGGTGCTCGTCGCCGTCCAACGCCACCTGGTGAGCCCCCACCTCCGCGGCCCACCCTCGGACCACACGCCCGCCTTCCGCGACGTACGCCGCGTCCAGCGCCGACAGCGCGGCCGGCGGATCCACCACGCCCTCGTCGCGGGTGTGCCAAGCCCGCACGAACCGGCCCGCCAACGCTGGCTCCAGCGCACGCAGTCGATCGGGGTCGACCGCCACCAGGCGGTCCCCCAACCCAGCCCGACGTACCCGGTCCGCCAGCTGATCCAGCAGGGGCCACTCGGGCCGCAACGCGGTCAACAACGACCCGCGATCCGAGCCCACCCCCGCCAAGGCGTCCCCCAGCAAGCGCTTCCAGCGCGCCACGCTGTCGAGGCCCGCGGCCACCACCGGCGGCTCCGCGTGGTCCACCTCGGACACGGGCGCGAGCATCCCGCCCGCCTTGGCCGCGACGGGATCGCCGCCGTCAACCAGCGTGGTGCTCCACCCCTGGCGAAGGAGCGTGAGCGCCGCGCACCGGCCCCCAACACCCGCCCCGACCACGATCGCAGACGTCCCCCTCAACCCGTCGTCCCCGAGGTGGGACGCCAGGCCAGAGGAGGCGTTGTCGGCAAGGCGCACCACGGCGCACGCAGCGATGTCACACTCCCTCCGCGGGTCCGAACCCGATCAGGTGCCAAGGGTGTGTCTCAGCCCGTGCCGCGCACGGGCACCCCCGGTGACCCCCTCACCGTAGCGCGACCCCCGTCCGTGTCCACCCGCGGCACCCCGTTGACCGCCAGGACCGACCGGGTTGATTCCCCCCCATGCCACGTGTCCGACGGATCCATCGCCCCGATCTCCCGCTCGACGACTTCCACGGCCTGCGCACCGTGGCCCCGTCGATGCACGCCGTGTTCGAGCAGGTCCGGCGCGCAGGCCGCAGCGGATCGACCGTCCTGGTTCGCGGCGCGAGCGGCACCGGCAAGGAGCTTGTCGCCCACGCCCTGCATGCGTGTTCGCCGCGCGCAGGCCAGTCGTTTCGCGCGGTCAACTGCGCGACATTCACCCCCGAGCTGTTGGCCAGCGAGCTGTTCGGCCACGTGCGGGGCGCGTTCACCGGCGCCGTGCGCGACAAGCCCGGCCTGTTCCAGCAAGCGCACCGGGGCACCCTTTTCCTCGACGAGATCGCCGAGTTGCCCCTGGCCTTGCAGGCACGGCTCCTCCGCGTGCTGCAGGAGCGCCGCATCCAGCCCGTCGGCGCCACGGAGTCCTTCCCGGTCGACGTCCGCATCGTGAGCGCCACCCACGAGGCCCTACGCCGTCGGGTGGAAGACCGGTTGTTCCGGGACGACCTGATGTACCGGGTCCGGGTCGTCGTGATCTACCTGCCCACCCTCCAGGAGCGACAAGGCGACCTCGAGGCGCTCACCTGGCACTTCCTCGACGCCTTCGCTGCCCAAGGCCTGCGCCCCATCGACGGCATCGAGCCCGCGGCGTGGGACGCGATGCAGGCCTGGCCGTGGCCCGGCAACGTGCGTGAACTGCACAACGCCCTCGAGCACGCCCTCGTCCTGGGCGAAGGCCCGGACCTGTGCCTGGAGGATCTTCCCCCCGAGCTGCGGGGTGAGGCCCCTCCTGGAGAGGATGCCGCGCCCGGAGTCCCGGTCACGCTCGACGAGATGGCGCGCGACGACCTCGTCCAGGCGCTCCGTCGCCACCAGGGTCGCCGGGACCTCGCGGCGGACGACCTCGGGATCAGCCGCTCCACGCTGTACCGACGCCTCCGGCACCACGGCCTGCTGTAGGGCACCCCCCACAGCCGCTACGCGTGGAGGCCGTCCACCGTGCAGTCCTCAGCGATCGACGGGTCGGGGTGCCGTGCGGTCACCGCGTGGGCCACCATGCCTCCCGCCATGCCGGCGACGAACACGATCACCTCCGGCGCGCCGGTGACAACCCCGACCACGGCCGGTCCCGGGCAGAAGCCGCCCACGCCCCAGCCCAGGCCGAACAGCGCGGCCCCGACCACGGTGTCGCGGTCGACCGAACGCCAGGCCTCTGTCCAGCCCTGGGTGACGAACCCAGCGCGGCCTGCGATCAGGAACCGCGAGAGCGCGTGGGTCCCGATGCCCGCGACCATCACGAGCACCAAGGCGGGCTGCCACCCGTTGAGCACGTCGAGAAAGCCCAACACGACTGTGGCGTCGGTCATGCGCGACAGGCCGAGGCCCAGCGCGAACAGCACCCCGGCACCAAACGGAGCGATCCGGCGAAGCGCGGCGTTCATGCGGCACCGCCGAGCTGTCCCACAAACGTGGCGACCACGATGCCGACCGTCAGGAACACGGCCGTGGCGACGCCGCTGCGCAGCGATCCGCGAGACACCCCGCAGATCCCGTGTCCCGACGTGCAGCCTCCCCCAAGGCGGGTGCCGTAGCCGACGAGCAGGCCCGCCGCGGCGAGCGCGGGAAGCGGCCGCGACGACGCCACGCCGAACACGCCTGGGGACGCGATGAGCAGCACCAAGCCGCCCGCGATCAGCCCGGAGACGAACGCGATGCGCCACCCGCGATCCTCGTCGAACACCCCGCCCAGAATCCCGCTGATCCCAGCAGCCCGGCCCCGCGCCCACCACAGCCAGGTGGCGGCCAGGCCGATCAGCGTGCCGCCGAGTGCGGCCGACAGGAGCGAGTTCATTCAACCTCCAACGTCATCCAGCCTGCAACGTAGGCACCCACACCCCCCACCGACCATCGCCCCCGATGAAACAACCGACCCTCGAATCGAAACAGCGCCCCAACCGCCCCCCGCACGCGTCCGGAAGAATCCGAAGCGACGCCACCCCACCGTTGCCCACTTCCCGGCACACCCATGGTAGACAAAGCCGATGGAGTCAGCCCGTGTCCGGATCGGAAGACATCCCGACCAACCCGCGCCCCAGCGCCGGCCGTGAGCCCTCCGGGGAGCACCCCGGCGTGGCCGTCCGTCCATCCACGGACGAGCTCGCCCTGGAGCCCTCCACCTCCCCCAAGGCCCCCCTGGTGGCGGGCCGGTACGTGGTCGACAAGCTCATCGCGCGCGGGGGCATGGCCGCCGTGTTCCTGGCCGAGCATGTCGAGCTTCAACGCCGGCTCGCGCTCAAGATCCTCAAGCCCCCCCCCGAGGCCGACGAGGCGATCGACTTCGAGGAGCGGTTCCGACTCGAGGCCCGCACCCTCGCGCAGCTGGCCCACCCCAACATCGTCACCCTGCACGACTTCGGGCGCATGGAGGACGGCCGGTACTTCCTCGCGATGGAGTACGTCGAGGGCCCCCGGTTCGCGGACCTGCTGCGCCAGGGCCCCATGGAGCCCGAGCGCGCGATCCGCTTGTTGCTCCAGGTGTGCCAGGCCCTGCACTACGCCCACGATCGGGGCGTCATCCACCGCGACCTCAAGCCCAGCAACCTGCTGATCCGCCAGTACGGCGACGGGCA
>JAUHWK010000291.1 GCA_030424555.1 bacterium
ACAGGCCGGGGTCGCCCTGGGCGTCGCGCCCGAGGGCGGCGCGGGCGGTGGCGAGCATGCGATCCGAGGCACGGACGGGCTCCCCCCGGCGGATGCGCGACGCGGCGCGGTCGAGCGCGCTGTCGTCGAGGTGCTCGTCCGAGAGCAGCCAGGCGACCAGCATCCCTTCCTCTTCGGGCCGGTGGCCGCACGCGGGACACACCCCGGCCCACGCGCCCTTGTCGTGGCCACACCGCACGCAGATGGCGCGGCTCATGGACGGTCCGGTGGCGTGATCGCCTGGACGATCGTCGCGTCGTCGCCGTGGGTGCGCGCGTCGAGCCAGTGGCCCCACGCGGCGGGAAGGCTGCGATCGACCACGAGGATGTCGGGGGCGAGGACGGCGGTGTCGAACACGAGCGCGGCGGCGTCTCGGGCGGTCGGTCCCCACAACCTTAGAGGGACGAGGTCGTCGCCGAGCGCCAACCGGGTGCGGCCATCGGCGCGCACGACCTCAAGAGGCGCCAGATGGAAGGGCGGATCGGCCAGGTACCGCCGGGCCCGGTGGGCGCGCGCGCGGCGGGCGGGATCGGGATCGGTCAGGGCCGCGAGCCAGGCGTCGGCGAGGGTGTCGTCGTCCCGGGGGGCCGCGATGTGCAGGCGTGCGCCGAGGGCCTGGCACAAAGGGTCGATCCACGGTGGGCGGTCGGGTCCGGACGTCGGGACGCGGTGCTCCCCCACGGTGAGGCCCAGGCGATCGATCGCCGCCCCGGTCGCAGAGGGGGTGGCGATCAGGCCCGCGCGCACGACAAGTGTGCCGTCGCCCAGGGAGGTGGCGAGGTCGGGGTCGCGGTGGGCGTGCTCCCGCAGCAGCCGGAACAAGGGAGGGTCGGGGGCGAGGACCAGGCCGACCCGGCGCGCGGGTGGGTTGCCCGGCCCGAGCCAGGCCCGGACGGCGTGGGGCAGCAGGTCGCTGAGGCGAGGCCCGAACCCCGTCTCCAGCGGATCCACCGTGACCGGTCCCAGATCCAAGCGGGCGATCAGCGGCGAGGGGTCACCGGTGAGGGCGGCGAGGGCGATCGCGAGGCCGTCCGCGATGGCGACCGCGGAGGCCTCGTCGTCCAGCTGGGCCCGGGGAACGTCGGGGTCGAGGTGCAGTGCCAGAGGATCCCACGAACCGGTGCGGCCCGTGGGATCCGTGGCGCCCGCGGGATCCGTGCGGACCGTGGGGTGGGCGTGCCCTTCGACCTCCACGCTGAGCAGCTGCATCGACGTCTCCAGGACCGACCTTGGGGGTCGCGGACCCCGCGTCCATCGGGTAACGCGGGGCAGGGGTCCCGACGGGCCCCGATCCCGCGCGCTGCGCGGGGCTCCGACGCCCCGGGATGCCCATGCCTGCCTCGCTGCTCGCGCCCCTGTTGATGTCGCTGTGGGCGACCACCGCCGAGGCACAAGCGGGCCGCGGCTTCGCAGGCCTCGCGTGGCGCCCCCTGTCCCGACAGGACCTGGTCTGGGTGGACGAGTCCCGCACCTCCGGCACAGCGGTCGGCGAGTTCGACGGCACGGTCCGCCCCGTGTTGGGGGCGTTCGGGGGCGCGTGGTTCTCGCGGGTGGTGGGGCTGTCGGTCGAGCTCCAGTACGCCCAGATCGATCGGGGGAGCCGCACCGAGGACACCCGGTCCTTGATCCGCACCGCGGTGTTGCGTCCCGCGCTGGACCTGCGGTTCGGGTGGATGGAGCCCCGGGAGCGCGCCCCCATCCCTTGGGTGTTCGTGGGCGTGTACGGGGACATCCCGATCGTCGGGAACCGGTCCACCGGGTTCACCGAGGACGAGCAGGCGTCTGCGGACGAGGCCGCGGCCGACACCCGGTACCGCCTCGGTGGGGTGGGGGGCCGGGCCGGCCTGGGCTTGGACTATCGCCTGCTCCCGGGCCTGATGATCGGAGGACAGGTGGGCGTGGGGCTTCATCGCGCCGGGTACACGGGGGGCGACACCCGGTTCTCCACGCTGTGGGTCTCGACCGAGGCCGCGCTGCTCGTGACGTTCGAGTGGGTGGGACGGGGCGGACGCCCCCCCCTGTCGGTCCGCGATGCGGCCCACGGTCCGTCGAGGGTCCCGCCCCCGCGTCGCCCGGCCGACGATGTCGACCACGACACGGAGGGCGACAAGGGGGGCACGGTGGAGGACGACGGAGGTTCGACCGGCGTGTCCGGGGGATCCGACGAGGGCCACCACGCGCCCTGAACCCGGGTGTTCCAGGCGGGTTCGCCGCGTGCTTGACCCACCATGGCCCAGGCGATACCTCCCGCGCCCCCCAAGACAAGGCCCCCGGGAGGCACGTCCGCATGTTGCTCGCCGCTGCCAGCTTCAACATCGTGCCAGACCCGGTCTTCGCCGTGCTCATGGTGGTGCCGTTCGCGGTCACCGCGGTCGGGCTGCACTTCCTGCTGTTCAAGCCCTACGTCGCGTACCTGGAGGGCCGTGAGCTCGCCACGGACGGGGCCCGTGCAGAGGCCCAGGCCCTGCAGGACAAGGCCGACGCCGCCCTGACCGAGCTGGAGGCCCGTCTCGCCGCCGCCCGCGAGGAGGCCACGGCCATCCGCGCGTCGGCCCGCGAGGCCGCGCTGCGCACGGAGGCCGGCATCCTCGGCAAGGCCCGCGCCGAGGCTTCCGAGCGGCTCGATGCCGCGCTCTCCGAGCTGGCGTCGGAGAAGGAGGCCGCCCGCTCGGAGGTCGCCACCCTCGCCAAGACCCTGTCGGTCGAGGTCGCCGGGCGCGTCCTCGGCCGCGACGTGGCGGCGTGATGACGCCGTCCCCGAAGGAGTCCTCGATGTTCCCGATCTGCTCCCGCACCATGACCCACGCCGCCCGGGCGGTGGTGCGGGTCGGTGCTGCGGTGTGTGTGGGCGCCCTCGTCGGGCTGTCCGCGCCGGCCGCCGCCGCGCCCGACGCCCATGGTGAGCCCGCCCACGGTGAGGCCCACGATGCCCACGGTGACGCGGGCCACGGCGACGCCCACGATGACGGGGGGCACGGCGACAGCCACGGTGGCCATGGCGCGGTCTACTCGGCCGACGCCAACGGCAACGGTACGGCCGACTGGATGGACCCGGACGCCGGCGAGCACTTCGTGCTGGACGACATCGGGTTCCACGCCATCAACCTGGCGATCCTGTTGGGCATCTTCTGGTGGGCCGCGGTCCCCGCGGTGCGCGACATGGTCCACCAGCGGGCCGTCGTCCTCAAGGACGAGATCGGCGATGCCCAGTCCGTCCGCGACGAGGCCTCCCGCCGCCACGCCGCGCTGACCGACCGCCTCGCCGCCATCGAGACCGAGATCTCCGCCATGCGGGAGCGCGCCGAAGCCGACGCTGCCCGCGAGACGGCCGACATCGAGGCCCGCGCCCAGCGCGCCGCCGAGGGCCTGAGCGAGACCGTCGGCCGCCAGATCCGCGACGAGGCCGCCCGCGCCCGCCAGGCGCTGCGCGCCGAGGCCGTGGAGATCGCGGTGGAGCTCGCCGAGGGCATCCTGCGCGACCAGATCGCCGAGGGTGACCAGCGCGCCCTGGCCTCCGCATTCCTGGACACCGTGCGCACCGCCGAGGAGGGCCCCCATGCGTGACGCCGGAGCGGCTCGCCGCTACGCCACCGCCATTGTCGAGCTCGCCGTCGAGGCGGGCTCCGAGGCCGACGTCTTGTCCGATCTCACCACCTGGGACACCCTGCTCACCGGCGAGGGCAGCGAGCTGTTCCACGTCCTGTCGAGCCCGGTGTTCTCCGTGGAAGAGCGCCGCGCCGTCATGGCCGCGTTCGCGGAGAAGCTCGGCACCTCCGACCTGGTCGTCCGCTTCCTGTCCCTGCTGATCGACCGCGAGCGCTTCGGCGCCATGCATGAGGTCGTCCGCTTCGTCACCGACGATCTGGACGCCCGCGCGGGCCGCATGCGGGTCCAGGTCCGCAGTGCCGTCGCGCTGGATGCGGGCATGCGCGACGAGCTCGCCGCCGCGTTCGCCAAGGCCACGGGCAAGACCATCGTCCTCGAGGCCGAGGTCGAGCCTGAGCTGCTCGGCGGCGTCGTCGCCCGGCTCGGCTCCAAGGTGTACGACGCCTCGCTCCGCACCCGGCTGCAGGAGCTCAAGCACCGCCTCATCCACGCCCAGGCGCCCGCCGAAGCGTGATCGCGACCCGCCCGTCCACCGGGCTCCGTCGCCCCCCATTTCGCACCTGATTTCTTCCCCCGGCACCACGCCGCACCGATTCCCCCGGTTCCTGGAGACCCCATGCAGATCCGCGCCGACGAGATCTCCGAGATCCTCAAGCAGCAGATCAAGAACTACGAGTCGCGGGTCACCGTGGCCGAGACGGGCACCATCCTGAGCGTCAGCGATGGCATCGCCCGCATCTACGGCCTGGAGAACGCGCTCGCCGGTGAGCTCCTCGAGTTCCCCGGCGGCCTCGCGGGCATGGTCCTCAACCTCGAGGAGGACAACGTCGGTGCCGCCATCTTCGGCGACGACCGCGGCATCCGCGAGGGCATGGAGGTCAAGCGCACCGGCCGCATCGTCGAGATCGGCGTCGGTCCGAACACGCAGGGCCGCGTGCTCGACGCGCTGGGCAACCCGATCGACGGCCTCGGCCCGATCGAGGCGGCCGAGATGCGGCAGGTCGAGGTCAAGGCCCCCGGCATCATCCCGCGCAAGTCGGTCCATGAGCCGATGCAGACCGGCATCACCTCGATCGACGCGATGACCCCGATCGGTCGTGGCCAGCGCGAGCTGATCATCGGCGACCGCCAGACCGGCAAGACCGCGGTCGCGATCGACACCATCCTCGCGCAGAAGGTGTTCAAGGACGACCCGAAGAAGAAGGTGCACTGCATCTACGTGGCCATCGGCCAGAAGCAGTCCACCGTCGCGCAGGTCATGGAGAAGCTCAAGCAGCACGGCGCGATGGAGTACACCACCATCGTCTCCGCCCCGGCGGCCGCGCCGGCTCCGCTGCAGTTCATCGCGCCGTACACCGGCTGCACCATCGGCGAGTACTACCGCGACAACGGCATGCACGCGCTGGTCGTGTACGACGACCTGTCCAAGCAGGCCGTGGCCTACCGCCAGCTGTCGCTGCTCCTGCGCCGCCCGCCGGGCCGCGAGGCGTACCCCGGCGACGTCTTCTACCTGCACTCCCGCCTCCTCGAGCGCGCCGCCAAGATGAGCGACGAGCAGGGTGCGGGCTCGCTCACGGCGCTGCCGATCATCGAGACCCAGGCGGGCGACGTCTCGGCGTACATCCCCACCAACGTGATCT
>JAUHWK010000292.1 GCA_030424555.1 bacterium
GGGACCGATGGACCGACCGACAGTACGCTGATCATTACACAATCGGGCACCGCTGTGAATCCACCACGGGTGTTTGGCAGCTTGTGCGGAGCTCTACGTCGACCAAGAACAACATGGAGCGCATACACTGGGAGCCGAGCCCCACCGACAACCGTCGCGTGTATCGCTGGGAAATTCGGCCTGTAGGGACGGTCCCGGCGGATCACATCTGCGGCACGGGCACCCGCGCCTTCCTTGTGCAGACCCGGGAGGGGGCGTGAGCGCCATCATCGCGGCTAGTGCGATGCTCTTCGCCTGCACGAGCGAGCCGATGGAGCGCGGCGGGCAAGTTTGGATCCCCGACGCCGAGTGCTGGGAGCACCGATTCCTCGAATATCCGGTTCCAACCATCGACGACGGGTGGGAGATGTATACGGTCGATGAGGAGGGCAACTGCTGGTTCATCGCGGGGAGCGGGACCTCGAAACGCCCGTCCCCTACCTCGACGACTTCTGGCAGCTGTATGTGGTCGACGAGCACGGCAACTGCTGGTTCCTCGAGGGAACGCCCCATAGGCCCGCCTACTGGGGACCGTCCGCCGCAGCAGCGAGCGTCACCTGCCCCGAAGAGGAGATGCCGCCGCGCACCTTGTGCGAAGGCTAGACCACCGCGGCGGGCGCGAGTGCTAGGATCTGGGCATGTGGCTCCTCCTCGCCCTCGCCTGCACCGATCCCGCCGTCGAGGCCTCCCGCCTGCTCGACGCGAACGCGCTCTACGAGACGCACGGCGCGCTCGTGGCGCCCCTGCCGCGCGGCGAGCCGCTCCGCCCCTGGCCCCAGGTCATCGTGCAGCCCGCAGGCGTGCGGGTCGACCTCCGCCCCGCTTGGTACGCCGCCGCGGCGCCCGCCGGCGAGGGGCCGCCCGAGCCCACCCAGGTGCTGCGCGGCCTGGACCGCGAGGCGCGCGCCGAAATCCAGGAAGCCGCCCGCGACGCCTACGATCAGCTCGACGCCGGCCGTGAGCTGGGCCTCGACACCTCCGGCGTGAACGTCCTCCTCGACGAGCGCCTCACCGCCCGCGAGGCGTGGACCGGCCTGTACGTGGCGGGCCAAGCGAGCGCGCGCCTGCAGCTCGTGGGGCGGGAGGGGGATCGGCTGCGCGGCGCGCAGGATTTCCCGGCGGGCGCCAAGCGCCGATTGGCCTCGGCGCGGGTCTCCTCGATGGCGTCGGCCAAGCCCCGCACTTCGCGACCGCGCCGGCGATCCTGAGCCGGACGGATCTGCTGCTGACCGTGCCCAGGGTCGCATTACACGGCCTGGTCGGACCCTTTGGCCTCGCCGAACGTCCCGTCCCGGTCGACCTCGCGCCGATGCCCCTCGCGGTGCATTGGAGCGCGGTGCACGGCGGGGATCCGGCCGTGGTTTGGTTTCGAAGCCGGGTCGAGCAGGTGCTCCGGCAGCTCCTCGAGGCCGGACCGTTGACGGTGCGTGCGGGCGGTGCCCTGGGTTGATCGCCCTCGGCGAAGGCGCGAGAGCGATGGTGGTCAGTCGGCGGCGCGTCGACGAGGACACGGTGACCGTACTGCCATGGTTCAGCCACAGGAGGGACTTGCGTCCTCCCTCGGATCCTCGGGTTGGCCGTTCGCCGGGGTAACACCCCGCCCGTTCGAACCGAGACAGTCGGCGGTGAACCCGCGTCATCGACTGAATGCGTCCATGCTGACGCGAAGCGGCCCGGCGAGAACCAAGGTTCAAGCCGGGCCGCCAAGATGGTCGGGGCGGCCCGATTCGAACGGGCGACCCTCTGCTCCCAAAGCAGATGCGCTACCAGGCTGCGCTACGCCCCGACACGTCGGCGGTTCTAGCGCGGGCGGAGAGGGATGGCACCGCTTGAGGGGCGTCGGTGGGGGCTCGGATGGGGTAGGACGGGGGCGGACGCGTGGAGGATGCATGCGGTGGATCGTGGCGATGGCGGCCCTGGTGCCGGCGGCGGCGTGGGCTGAGGTGGACGAGGCGTGCCAGGGTCTGCCCAAGCCTGCCGACTACGACGAGCGGGTCCAGCAAGACTTCCAGCAGAACTACTTCGCGCTGACCGCATCGTATTCGGCCAAGCACGCCCCCATCCCACACGCAGGCGGACACGGTGCGGTGTTCGTGGGCCTCAACGTCATGCCCCCCTTGGGGTGCGACAAGCGGTTCGTGCTGGAGTGGACCAAGACCGAGGACACGAACAAGTCGCCGATCCTCCCGCGGATCGGTCTGAGCTACGCCGCCCCCGAGATCGCGGACCGGCTGGTGATCTACGGCTCGTTTGCGTTCCTGCCGCCCCTCCCGATCGGCGGCACCCGCAGCCTGTTCGTCAGCGGGGAGCTGGGGCTCGGGGTCGAGGTGATCGAGCAGTTCGACGTGGGTGCGCGCTTCCACACCACCCTGCAGCGCACCTATGGCGACGTCGCGACCGCGTTCGACCCGGAGAACGAGCCGGCGGTCGAGGACGTGTTCGTCGGGAGCACGTGGGGTGTGGACGTCCTGCTGGGCGTGCCGCTGGTGGTGAAGGATCAGGAGCTCACGCCGTACGTCAGCGCTGGCTACACCAACGCGTCGACCTTCTTCTTCGTCGGCGACAGCAACTACGTCGCCAACAACTACCACCCGTACAGCGGGGCGGCGCTCGCGGCGGGCCTGGACATGCTGTTCGAGAAGCGGTTCCGGCTGGGCGCCGAGGTGTACGCGGCCCCTGGGGGCTACAGCCTGCCCGACAAGACCGTCGACAGCGTGGAACCGGGCACGCGGTACGGCAACCTGGTCACCGGGCGGCTGCGGCTGGGGGTGGAGCTGTGAGCCGATGGGTCACGCCGGCGTTCATGGCGCTGGTGACCGCATGGGTGGGCTGGACCAACGCCACCGCGGACGGGACCCGGATCGTGTTTCCCTTCCTGGAGGCGATCGTGGGGCCGCACCCCGACGATCTGGCGCAGGCCACGCTCGCAGCGCTGATCGGGGTGACGGCGGTGTCGGCCGGGCTCGCGTTCGGAGGATGGCGCCGGTCGTCGGGTGGGGAAGAGCCGCCCGCCGCCTGAGGGGCGCGGTCGGTCCCGCCGATCAGCGCGGTTCCGATCCGATCAGTCCTGCCTGCCGGAGCAGGGCAGGCAGCTCGCGAAAGGCCCGTCCCCGGTGGGAGATCGCGTTCTTCTCGGCGAGGGTCGCCTCCGCCATGGTGCGTCCCCTGAGGTCGTCGGGGAGGAACAGCGGGTCGTAGCCGAACCCTGCGGTGCCGCGTCGCGCCGTGGCGATCGTGCCCTCGCAGGTTCCGTCGACGGTCCCCTCGAAGTTGGCGGTCTTGAGCGCGAGCACGCAGCGGAAGCGGGCGTGGCGGTCGGTGTGGCCGTCGAGGCGGTGCAGGAGCAGGGCGTTGTTCGCGTCGTGGGTCGCCTCGGGACTGAACCGCTTGCTGTGGACCCCGGGTGCGCCGTCCAAGGCGTCGACCTCCAGGCCGCTGTCGTCGGCGATCACGGGGACCTGGAGGCGCTCGAACACGAACCGTGCCTTGGCAAGCGCGTTGCCGACGAAGGTGGCCTCGTCCTCGGGGGGCTCGGGCAGCTCGGGGTGGTCGAGCAGGGTGGTCAGGGTGAGGCCGGTGCCGTGGAGGATGGCGCGGACCTCGTCGGCTTTGTGGGCGTTGGCGGTCGCGAAGAACAGGTGCATGGGGCCTCCGGGCGGGGGGAGTGTACCGCTTTGGGAGGGCTCGCGGGGGGTGTCGACCGCGTGCTGCATGGTGGTTCGCGACAACTACCGGGTTGCAACAGGAGGGAAAACATTGCATGAACACCCCGGCAGGATGGCGATGAACGCCCCGAGGCCTCCTGCTCCCCCCACACCTCGGGCGTTCCATTGATGATGAGGAGGACGATCATGGATCGTCGTGCAGAGATCTTGCGTCGAATCAGCCTGATCCAGGCGGAACTCGAGGCCCTGATGCACCTGGTCGACCTGACCGATGGCCTGGACGCCGCGTCCGCTCCGGCCCCGGTTGCGGTTTCGGTACCCGAGCCCACCCCGGCCCCGGCCCCTGCGCCGACCCCGGTCGCAGCGGCCCCTGTGGCCAAGGCGGCCCCCAAGAAGAAGGTCCGGTGGAGCTACCTGCCCGGCACCTGGTACCGGATCAGCGGGGACAACCCGTTCCGCAACGGCAACAACCTCGCGTTCTTCGATCACCTCAAGGACACGTACGGAACCACCCCCTTCTCCCGTGAGCAGCTCACGGAAGCGTACAATGGGCTCAAGAAGAAGGGTACGATCGAGACCAAGCAGACGGAGGAGAGCTTCGTGCTCGTGTTCCTCCGCACGGCCGGTCCGGCGCGTGGTGCCATCGACATGGTCGCCAAGCCCGGCGACGACGTCCCGCCCGAGGCGGCGTGATCGTTCGGGTCGGACAGGTTCCGTCCGCATCGCGCGGCGGGTTCCGGGTCCGGCCCACCGATCGATAAGGTGGATCCGATCGGGGTTCTGATCGGATCCGCTGTGGGATCGGCTGCCAGCGCGGATCCTTGCGAGGGCCTCTCACTGGACTAATGTTCAGTGTGGAGGTCCTTGCGGTGTCTGTCGCGTTGGATGGGTTGCGGCGTCGCATCCGGGAGCTGGAGGGTCGTCCTCCGGCGGCCCGGTCGACGGATCGGTGTGGGTGGCCCCCGCTGGATGCGGCGGGAGGGCTTCCCCGTCCAGGCCTGGTGGCGATCACCGGTCCCTGGGGGGCCGGTGGCACCCGGATCCTGCTCACGCTTGCGGCGGCGTGTACGGCGCGGGGCGAGCGGGTCGTGTGGGTCGAGCCCACGGGAGACGATGGCTGGCCCCTGCACCCTCCCACGGCGCGGGACTGGGGGGTGGCGCTGTCGCACCTGCTGCTGGTGCGGGTGTCGGGGGCCCAGGGCGCGTGGGCGGTGGAGCAGGCGGCGGCGTCGGGGGCCTGCGGGTTGGTCGTGTGGTCTGGGGGCATCACGGCGGGGGTCGGCGCTCGGCTGGTGCGGGCTGCGTGGCGGGGCCACGGCACGATCGTGCTGCACAGCGAGCGCCCTGTCCCCGACGTGCGGGCCGAGGTCTCGATGCAGGTCCAGGCGGGGCGGGTTCGGCTGCATCGTCGCCGGGGAGGGCTGGCGCAGGCGGTCGGGGTCCCGGCGGGTCCAGAGGCCGTGTCATGGCGGTGAACCCGTCGTGGGCGTGGTCCCAGCTCGCGCTGGTGCCCGAGGCGTCCCCGGGGGTGTCGGGGGGTCCTCGCTACCTGGCGGCGTGGCTTCCGGCCTTCGCGCTG
>JAUHWK010000293.1 GCA_030424555.1 bacterium
ATCCGGATGTGGCGGGCGGGCGGGCTGTTGAGGAAGTCCAGGTTCTTGTAGGCCTTCGGGGGCTGATCCGACATCCGTGTCTCCGATCGAGGGGCTGCAGGGTCCCCCCGAGCGCGCGCAGCGCCCTGTGGGGACGGGTGCCTTCCTACAACACCGTGGCGACGACCACGCCCGGGACAGGCCCTCACGAATCGCCACGTGCGGGGGCGTGGATCCTGGGGCATGATGCGTGAGTCTCAGGGGTTGACCGACGTTCCCAGGCCAGCGCACCCCGCGCGGACCGGCCCGGGTCCCCTGACCCTGCAAACCTGTGTCCAGACCGTGCGTACGAACCATGCGCACCGACCGCCCCCGATGGAGGCCCCATGATCCGGCTCCTCGCCCCCCCCGCCCTGCTGTTCACGCTGTCCGCATGCATCATCTACAAGGACGGTCGCCACGACGACTGGGACGACGACGACGCCTGCTGGGACGGCGACATCTGGGTGTGCGACGAGCACGAGGAAGACGAGGACCCCGCGTGCTGGGACGGCCGCCGGTGGACCGAGTGCGGCGACGACGCGCCCGACGAAGAGGAGGACACCGGCGAGGTCGAGGACCGCCCCGACGACGTCGGCATGCCCAGTGAGCTCGGCCTGGTGCTCACGCCCGAGGCCGGACCCCGCAACCTCACCTTCATCGCCTCGCTGCTGTCCACGGGCGACGTCGACATGACCGACGTGGTCGGGATCGGGTTCACCAGCCAGGACCCCAAGAGCATCCTGCCCGCGATCATCGCGCAGCAGCCCCGCAGCGACACCGAGCGCCTGCTCACGATCTCCGTCCCGACCGACGCCGACCTCGGCGTGATCGACGCCTACATCACGTTCTCGGACAACGACTACGTCGTGGTCGAGCGCATCTTCGAGGTCCTGCCCGAGGGTGAGGACCTGCGCCCTTGGGACGGCGACGACACCGACACCCCCTGATCTCCGCCGGGCGGTATCCGCGCGTGGATCCGTCTTGCGCGTGGATCAGTGCAAGGCGCGCCGGAGCACCAGGGATCGCTCGCCACTGACCGGGTCCGGCGGGCTGTGGCGCAGACGGGTGAAGCCCGCGTCCTCGTACAGCTGAAGCGCCCGCCGGTTGTTGCTGCCGACGTGCAGCGTGACCGCGGACAGGCCCTCGGCCGCCAGCGCCTCGAGCAACCAGGTGAGCAGCCGGGGGCCGAGCCCGCGGCCGCGCCAGCCCGGCAACAGCCCGACGCTGGCGATGACCCCCTCGTCCGGACGCTCCCAGTCCCGCAGGCTCAGGACGCTTCCGACGATGGCCCCGTCGACCTCCAGCAGGTGGACCATCCCGTGGTGCAGGACGATCTCGGCGACGGCCCGCGGCACGGTGGCCTCGACGAAGCTCTGCAGATCGATGTCGACCAAGGCGGACGCGAGGGCGTCGTCGCCGCGCTCAGCGCGCAGAAAGCGAACGTCGACCGCGCGCCCACCCGCCAGCGCCACCTGGGCCTCCTGCATCAGCTTCACGTCGCGCTCCTCCACGGGGGTGCGCGGACGTCGCACCGGGCCCCGCCGTTGTCAAGCCGCGTGACCAGCGTCCAGGCCGCCGCGGGCACGGGTTAGACCCCGGGGACCTCAGGAGACGCTCGTGACCCTTCCCACCCCCGACTTCGCCAGCCACCGCGCCCGCCTGTTGGAGGCCCTCGGTCCCGACGAGGCAGTCCTCGTCGTCAGCGCGCCCACCACCTTGCGCAACGGTGATGCGGAGCACCGCTACCGCCCCGACTCCGACCTGTGGTGGCTCACGGGCTGGCCCGATCCCGAGGCCGCCGTGTTCCTGCGCCCGGGTGCCGAGCCGCTGTCGATGTTCGTGCAGCCCCGCGATCCCGAGCGCGAGACCTGGACCGGCCGCCGCGCCGGGCCCGAGGGCGCCCTCGCCGCGTTCGGTGCCGACGCCGCGTGGCCGATCGAGGCCCTGGACGAGGAGCTGGGCCGCCTGCTTCAGGGCGTCCGAACCCTGCACTACGCGATCGGGCACGACGCAGCGATGGATCGTCGGGTGCATGCGGCGATCCACCGCGCCGCCCGGGCCGGCCGCCGAAACGGCCTGGAGGCCCCCGAGGTGTTCGTCTCCCCCGACCGCCTCCTGCACGAGCTGCGCCTGCACAAGACCGGCGACGAGATCGCCTGCTTGCGGCGCGCCGCCGCGATCACCGACGAGGCCTTCCGCGCGACCATGGCCGCGGTCGGGCCGGGCGTGGGCGAGTGGGAGCTCGAGTCGCTGCTGCAGCGCACCTTCCTGCAGCACGGCAGCGAGGGGCCCGGCTACACGCCCATCGTCGCCGCCGGGGACAACGGCACGATCCTGCACTACGTCACCAACCGCGACGTGTGTGAGCCGGGGGAGCTCGTCCTGATCGACGCGGGCTGCGAGGTCGGGCACTACACGTCGGACGTCACCCGCACCTTCCCCGTCGATGGACGCTTCGAGGGCGCGGGCAAGGCCGTGTACGAGGCCGTGCTCACGGCCCAGCTGGCAGCCATCGACGCCGTGCGCCCCGGCGCCACCTTCATGGCGGTCCACGACGTCACCGTCCGCGCCCTCACCGAGGCGATGATCGAGCTGGGCCTGCTCACGGGCGACGTCGACCAGCTGATCGAGGACGAGGCACACAAGCGCTACTACATGCACGGCACCTCGCACTGGCTGGGCCTCGACGTGCACGATGTCGGCGCCTACGCCCGGCTCGGCACCAGCCGCACGCTCGCCCCCGGCATGGTCCTCACGATCGAGCCCGGCCTGTACATCGCGCCGGACGACGAGCAGGCCCCCGAGGCGCTGCGGGGCATCGGCGTGCGCATCGAGGACGACGTGCTCGTCACGGCCGATGGCCACGAGGTGCTCACCGCCGCGATCCCCAAGACGGTCGCCGAGGTCGAGGCCGCCTGCGCGCGCTGATCACTCCGTGAAGGACGTCGCGGTGTGGCCTTCCTCGAGGTCGTGGATCACCGCGGCCCCGTCTTCGGACAGGGTGGTGGGCATCTCGTCGAGGCCCCACACGCCCTCCTCCACCAGCTCGAGCCCCTCCAAGGTGACGACCTCCCCGGAGAACGCGACGTCGAACCCGGACAGCTGCGTGAGCGAGTCGTTGGTCGCCACGCCGTAGGCCAGCCCCTCGTCCGGTGCGATCCACGCCGCGAGGCTGCGCAGGTACGCCCCACGCCCCGGCTCGACCACGGTGTGGAACTGCCAGTCCACGCTTCGCCAGCCGCTCACCGGCCCGACGTCCGCGGTGAGGTCGCCGAGGTCCGACAGCACCTGGCTGTCTCCCCGCGCCCACTGTGCGCTCTGGGACACGTCCGTGGTGCGCGCCTCGGCACCGACCGCCATCGCGACCTCCACCCGCAGGGCGATCGCCGCCTCGTCCACCACCGCATCCAGGCACTGGCGCAGCGCCTCGTCGGTGAGGCCTGCCTGGAACAGCGCCTCGACCGGCACCGACCACAGGGTGCGCCCCTCCTCCACCGGCTCGCCCACCGACAGCTGGATCCGCGACGGGAGCCACCCGTGGCGCGGGTCGTAGCAGGACGCGGAGTCGGCCGGCTTGGGCACGTCGGTGGTGAGCGCGAGCCCTCGAATCCACGCCACCGCGTCGCCACGGGCGGGGTACGGCAGCTCGACCAGGACCGTCCCCGACGCCCCGGACGGCCCGACCTGGATCGTCGCGACCCCGCTCCCCAGCGCGGTCGACCCACGGGCCTCCGCCACCACCCGGTCGACCGCCACCAGGGCGTGGTCCTTCAGCGGCAGCTCCCCACACGAGCCGGCGTCCAAGCACTGGTCGTCCTCGGGGATCGCCTCCACACACCCCTCGCCCTGCACGAACACACACCCCGTCGTGCTGGCGCCGCCGATGAACGCCGCCCGGGCGCCGTCGCCTTCGACGACCACCGCCGCCTGCGACAACCGGTGGTTGAGCAGGTTCCAGCGCAGCCCGAACCCCCGCATCCAGGTCGCCTCGCTCTGGCCACCACAGGCGGACAGCACCAAGACGAGCCCGAGGGCCACGGGGGAGTGAATCGATCGTGGGGTCATCGGCGCCTCCAGGGTCCGTCGATCCCCCGTCCGGGCGGGAAGCGCAAGCGCGGACCCTGTCGCCGACGTCGGGTTCCGTGCTACGGTGCGTCCGACAGGGCCCGGAGGATCGGCCGATCCCCCCGTCGGCCCGTCCCCTTCCCGCGGCGTCCCTCGCCGTGCCTGCCTCGTCGTACCTGCGCACGATCCGCCCGGATCCCGCACTTCCCGCCCCCGGCCATCCCGGCCCCCCACACCCCGAGAGACGCCATGTCCGCCGTGGACGACGTCCCCCTCCACGACACCGCGCGTGAGCGCTACCTGTCGTACGCCCTCAGCGTCATCACCAGCCGTGCCCTGCCCGACGTGCGCGATGGCCTCAAGCCCGTCCAGCGGCGCATCCTGTACACGATGTTCCACGAGCTCTCGCTGCATCCCGGCGGGCGCTACCGCAAGTGCGCGGCCGTGGTCGGCGAGGTGATGGGCAAGTACCACCCGCACGGCGACCAGAGCATCTACGACGCCCTCGTGCGCATGGCGCAGGACTTCAGCCTCCGCGAGACCCTGGTCGATCCCCAGGGCAACTTCGGCAGCCTCGACGGCGATCCCCCCGCGGCCATGCGCTACACCGAGTGCCGCCTGCGCCCGATCGCCGAGGAGCTGCTCCAGGAGCTCAACCGCGGCACGGTCGACTACCGCCCCAGCTACGACGGCCAGCACAAGGAGCCGATCGTCCTGCCGGCCCAGTTCCCCCAGCTGCTCGTCAACGGCAGCGAGGGCATCGCGGTCGGCCTGTCCACGCGCATCCCGCCGCACCACCTCGGCGAGATCGTCGATGCCTGCATCTTCCTGATCGACGCCGAGGAAGAGGTCACGGTGCGGGCCCTGCTCGACATCGTCCAGGGCCCCGACTTCCCCACCGGCGGCAAGATCCTCAACGACCGCGAGGAGCTCTGCGAGATCTACGAGACCGGCAAGGGCAGCGTGCGCCTGCGCGGCGAGTGGACCACCGAGAAGGAGGGCCGCACCAGCCGGGTCGTGATCACGTCGGTCCCGTACGGCGTCAACAAGGCCAAGCTCGTCGAGCGCATCGGCGAGAACGTGTCCGGGCGCAAGCTGCCGCTGGTCACCGACGTCCGCGACGAGTCCACCGAGGAGGTCCGCGTCGTGCTCGACCTCACGCAAGGGGCCGATCCCGAAGACGTGCTG
>JAUHWK010000294.1 GCA_030424555.1 bacterium
TCCCGGGGATCAGGTAGACGCGGTGAGGCTCGGCCACGCACCGATGGCACCCCGAGGCGCGGGCACCGGTCAAGCTTTGCGCTATGTTCGCCGGCGGATGCCGCACCTCCGCCGGATGCCTGGCCGGCTCGTCGTCACCGCGCCCCCGTTCTCGGCGCTGCTCGTCGCGGCGCTCGTCGCCGCCTGGGCCCTGTCTGCGCTCGGCTGCGAGCCCGATCCGCGCAACGACGCCGTGCTGTTCCTCGATCGCGTGGCGCGCATCGACGCCGACGACCCGATCGAGGAGCGGCGCCGGATGATCGAGTCGCTCGCGTCCCTCCCCCTCGCCGCCGAGCGGGTGGACCAGGCGCGTGACGCCTGCGTCGAGGGCCACGAGAAGATGCTGGCGGCCGAGGAGCTTCAGCAGGACGTGGCGTCGCACCTCGCGCGCTACGAGGCCAGCGACGTCCTGCCGGCCGACGAGCTCGACGTGGACGACGACAAGGTGATCGCCTGCAACGACTGCGACGACGGCGATCCCACCGGATCGGTCCTCGAGGACTGGTACCCGGACTGCGATGGGGACGGGACGTTCGACAGCGTCACCGTCAACGCGTGCGGCGTGGTGGGGGCCACCGCCGCCAAGGCCGCGGACTGTGACGCCACCGCCACGGCCGATCGCTGGACCACGACGACCCCGGTGGGCGACACGCTGGACTGCGACGATCGGGACGAGGTCGAGTTCCCCGGGCGCGTCTGGTTCGGGGACTGCGACAACGACGGCGCGTTCGACCCCGCCGGCGTCACGGCCTGTGCGCTGGAGGACGTCCTGCCTGTGAGCCCCTGTGGTGCGGGCGTGGCGCCAGCCGGTGGATGGTACGCCGACACCGATGCCGTCAGCCTCCCTGTGGACGATCAGGACTGCGACGACAGCGACCCCACGGCCCAGGACGTGCTGGTCTGGTACCCGGACTGCGACGGCGACACGGCGTTCGCGGACGACCCCACCGCCGCGTGTGGCCTGACCGCAGCCCAGGCGGCGTACGACTGTCCGGCCCCCGTGGGGGTCGACGATCCGCTCGGCGGCTTCACGACCGTCGATCCCGACGCTGGGGCGGACTGCGACGACGGCGATGCCCTGCAGAAGCCAGGTCAGACCTGGTACGCCGACTGCGACGACGACGGCGCCTTCCGCGGCACACCCGTCACCACCTGCCTGGAGTCGGACGCGATCACCGCCGCAGCCTGCGCGGGCGGGGGCGCTCCGGACGGCGGCTGGGTGTACGCGGCCCCCACGCTGGGGGACGAGGACTGCGACGACGCCGACGGCACCGAGTTCCCCGGACGTCCCTGGTACAGCGACTGCGACGACGACGGCACCTTTGCGGTCACGCCGGTGATCGCCTGCGATGTGGCCGAGGCGGACGCGGGCGGGGCCTGCGTCGACAACGCCACGCCCGATGGGGGCTGGTACAGCTGGTCGGAGTCGAACCCGTCGCCGGACACCGCGGACCTGGACTGCGACGACGAGGACCCGACCGGGTCGGACACCGAGAACTGGTACCGGGACTGCGACGCCGACGGGTTCGAAGAAGACCTGGCGGTGGCGGCCTGCGGAGCGTCCGGGGCGGACGCGGCCCAGGCCTGCACGAATGGTGCGGGTTTGTCGGCGTGGACGACGTCCCCCAGCGCGGACAAGGACTGCGACGACCTCGACGCGGACGAGTTCCCCGACCGCTCCTGGTTCCCCGACTGCGACGGCGACGCGGCCTTCTCGGTTACCGCCGTGGTCGCGTGTGCCGTCGAGGACGCGGTCGCCCTGCAGCCCTGCGACGACCTCTCCGCCCCGGATGGCGGGTGGTACGCCGACAGCAGCGCCACCACGTTGCCGTCCGATGAGGAGGACTGCGACGACGAGGACCCGGCGGCGTTCGAGGTGGAGTCCTGGTACCCGGACTGCGATGGCGACGGGTTCGATGCGGCCACGCCGATCAGCGCGTGCGGGCTGCTGTCCGCCCTCGACACCTACGACTGCCCGGCGCCCGACGGGGTCGTCAGCCCCCTGGGCAGCTTCACGAACGTGGACCCGGGCGCCAACGCGGACTGCGACGACGGCGACGCCGACCAGCAGCCAGGCCAGACCTGGTTCCCGGACTGCGACGGCGACGGCGCCTACCAAGACGTCTCGGTGAGCGCGTGCCTGCGCGCGGATGCCGTGACCTTGGCGGCCTGTGGGTCCACCGTGGGCTTGACCGTCACGGCCCCGACCCCGGGTGCGGAGGACTGCGACGACGACGACGAGCGCGAGTTCCCTGGCCGCGACTGGTTCCCGGACTGCGACGGCGATCTCGCCTGGTCTTCGTCTGCCATCACCGCGTGCGACGTGGCCGAAGCGGACGCCGCCACCCCGTGTGTCGACGCCGAGGCGCCCGACGGGGGCTGGTTCGACTGGACCGCCGTGCAGCCCGGGCCCGACACCACCGAGCAGGACTGCAACGACGAGGATCCCACCGGGTCCGTCACCGAGGACTGGTACCGCGACTGTGACGGGGACCTGTTCGAGGATCCGACCCCGACCGCGGCGTGCGGCACGACCGGGGCCGACGCCGCCAACCCCTGTCCCGCGGGGGCAGGCACGGGCACCTGGACCACAAGCCCCTCCGCAGGCGACTGCGACGACGCCGACGGCACCGAGTTCCCGACGCGCGTCTGGTACGCGGACTGTGATGGGGACGGCGCGTTCCGCGAGGCGGGGGTCAACGCGTGTGCTCAGGAAGACGCCGAGACCGCCGGCACGACCCCGTGCGATGACGACGCCGCCCCGGACGGGGGTTGGTTTGCCTTTGCGTCGGGAAGCCCTGCGCCCGCCGCCGACATCGCCGACTGCCTGGACGAGGACGCCCTGTCCTTCCCGGGGCAGATCTGGTTCCCCGACTGCGACGACGACGGGGCGTTCGACGACCCGCGCGTCGGGTCGTGCGGGCTCGATCCTGCCAGCGACGACGCCGTCACCGCGTGCTCGGCCGACGACGCCGACGACCTGACGACCTGCCTGGACGGAGAGGCCCCCGACGGCGGGTGGGTGCCGGGCGCCATTCCCACCGATCCCGAGGGCGAGCCCTACGAGGACTGCGACGACGAGACCCGGTTCCGCTCGCCGCTGGAGAGCGAGGAGGTCTGCGAGAGCGTCGGGCTGACGCAGATCGACGACGACTGCAACTGCGACGTGAACAGCGCGGGCCCCGAGGACGACCTCCAGGATCCCACCAACCCGCGCGCGTTCTACCGGGACCAGGATGGCGACGGCTTTGGCTCGACCGAGGCCAGCGCCGTGGAGTTCGGCTGCCAGGTGGCCGACGACCAGTCCATCACCAACACGGACTGCGACGATCGCGATCCCGACGTGTACCTGGGCGCGCTCGAGGTGTGCGACGGGGTGGACCAGAACTGCAACGGGGCGGTCGACGAGCCCGACTTCCTCGATCCCGACAACGCCAACTGTGCTCCGCTGTACCTGGACCTGGACGGCGACGGGTTTGGCGACCCGCTCGAGCCCCAGTGCCTGTGTGCCTCCACCGATGCGGATGGCTCGCTGGTCGGCACGTACAACGGGCAGGACTACGTCCAGCTCAACACGGACTGCGACGACAACCACGCCTTCATCCTCCCCGACGCGTGCAACAACGGCGCGGACGACGACGGCGACGGGGCCCTCGATGACGGGTCCGACGTGGACTGCGGGCAGTTCCCATGGCCGGTGGCGGCCGACGATGTGCCGCGCTGGTACCGGACCAACGCCGAGGTCTCCTCGTGCGAGGATGGCGAAGACGACGATGGGGACGGGCTCACCGACGACGCCGACCCCGACTGCCCCCCGGCCGCGTGTGTCGACACCGACGTCATCGACTGCGAGACCCGCACCCCGGGGCTCGGGATCGAGCCGTGGCCGCGCCGGGAAGGGGACGCCTGCGTCGACGGCGTCGACAACGACAGCGACGGCCTGTCGGACGAGGACGATCCGGACTGCGCACCGATCACGGTGAGCGTCGAGGGCGTGACCCGCACCTTCCGTCCGACCTTCGAGTCGGAGGAGGCTCTGATCGCCTCGGGCCTCGTGCGTCAGGAGATCGCGGACGGCCACGACAACGAGTGCGACGGCAAGGTCCCGGTGGTGGAGCTCGACTGCGACGACGACGGCGGCCTGCCCGTGCCGCTCAACGCGATCGACGCGTACCACCACGCCGGCGACCTGGGCCTGGCGCGCTGCGTGGACGAGCCCCGTCAGCTGTCGTGCTGGGGGGAGCAGCTGTCGATCGAGTGCGACGAGGTGACCGGCCTGTGGGTCACCCGGTACGGGTCGAGCGAGGATGGGTTCGGCGGCCGATACAGCGGGGCGTACCGCAACCTCGACGACCTCGGGTGCGACGTCGCGCTCGACTGTGACGATCAGTGTGCGGCCCGGTGTCCCGGCGCGTCGGAGTCCTGCGACGGCCTCGACAACGACTGTTCGGGCGTCGCGTACACCGACGTCGACGACGACGGCATCCCCGACGCGATGGACGTGGACGTGCCTGTGCTCGGCACGGTCGCCTCGGCGGAGGTCGACCTCGACGGCGACGAGGCGCTGGCGTGCGAGGAGGAGTTCCGGGTCGGGGCGGCCCAGGTGCAGACCGCACCGTACACCTGCACCCTGCCCGCGGAGTTCGGACCGTCCGACTGCACCTCGCTGTGCTACCTGGCGGCCCCCGATCGGGAGGAGGCCTGCAACGGCTTCGTCGACGTGTGTGGGGCCTCGTCCGCGGACCGCGAGGGCACGGATGCCGACGACGACGGGTACGTCACCTGTGGCGCGTACGGCCCGGTGGACGGCACGCTCGTCGAGCAGATCTTCGTGCCGGCGTGGGTGTCGTGCGCGGGTGCTGCGCTGTTCTCCGACACCGACGTCGGCGCCGCCAGCGTGCCGTCGGAGTGCGACGGCCGCGACACGAGCATGCTCACGGGTGCGGAGCCCTCGATCGTGCCCTTGCTCGCCCCCCGCGGCGACGCGATCGTGTGCGACGAGCCCCTCGCCACGGCGATCGAGGCCGTGATGGCGGCGACGGGCCTGTCCGGGGACGCGCCGGCGACCTCCGAGGCCCTGGTGGACGCGCTGTGCCACGACGACAACGGGGGCGTGTGCACGGTGCTCGTGCTCGAGGTGGACGCCACCAACGTGATCGAGGTCGACGCGAGCGAGG
>JAUHWK010000715.1 GCA_030424555.1 bacterium
GCGACATCCATGGTCGATCCGACCTGCTGGCGCGGCTGCTGGCGTGTCTGTCCGGGCGGACGATCGTGGTCCTGGGTGACCTGGGCGATCGGGGGCCCGACACCCGCGGGGTGATCGACCAGCTCCTCGCGGTCGGGGCGATCGGCGTGCTCGGCAACCACGACCTCTGGCTCGCGGCCTGGGCAGCGGGAGACGGGCTCGATCCGTTTGCGCTGACGGCCCGGATGGGCGGGCGGGCGACCCTGGATGCCTACGGGGTCTCGCCGTCGGAGGCGCGGCGATCGGGGGAAGCGGTCCCGCCGAGCCACCGCGACTTCCTGCTCGGGCTCCACCTCGTGCTGGACCTGACGGTGGCCGGCACGCCGTACTGGGTGATCCATGCGGGGATCCCGAACGATGCGGATGGCGGGGCACGCAGCCTGCCAGACCTCGTCCCCGCCCTGGCCCGAACCCGTCCGGCGGACCTGCTGTGGCGCGCCAACGATCCGGAGACGATGCTGCCGGTGGGGCGGCCGATCGTGATGGGCCACCGTCCTCGGGTCGAGCCGCTGGACACGGGGGACGTCCTCGCCATCGACACAGGCGCCGGGTGGCCAGAGGGCGGGCGCTTGACCGCGCTGTTGTTGCCGGAGCGCCGGTTCGTGACGGTGGGGTAGGCCGAGGCAAGCCTGGGCAAGGTCGGCGGTGAGCACGGGGGACCATGCGGCCTTGGAGGTCGCATGCGTCTGCGCGACATGGCTCGGGTCCTGGGTTCCCTGTGGTGGCTGTCCGCGTGCCACCTCCCTGGGGACGCGGACGAGCCCACGACAG
The DNA here is from genome assembly GCA_030424555.1 of bacterium. GTDB lineage: Bacteria > Myxococcota_A > UBA796 > UBA796 > JAUHWK01. Next base: position 811 of record JAUHWK010000715.1, read on the forward strand.
GACCCGATCCCGCCGCCACGGACGACGGGGAGACAGAGAGCGACGGGGCGGTGGCGCCGCCCGCCACGCCGACCGCGTGGTTTGCGGAGCGGCTTGGGGTGTCGCTGGACGAGGTCCTGTGGGGGGACATGCACACGCACACGTTCTACTCGCAGGACGCGATGCTGGGTTCGTTGATCCCAGGGGCGGCCGA
>JAUHWK010000295.1 GCA_030424555.1 bacterium
TCCCGCCATCGCATCGCCGCGCCGCATCCGGTACGGTGCCGCCGTCCCGAGGTGAGCATGACCACCCGCGCTGTCCTCGTCGCCGCTGGCTACGGCACCCGATTCCTCCCGTTCACGCGGGTGGTGCCCAAGGAGCTGCTCCCGATCGACGGGCGGCCGGCCATCCAGCTGGTCGTCGAGGAGCTGGCCGAGGCGGGGATCACCGACCTGCTCGTGATCACCCAACGCCGCAAGGGCGCGCTGGACGACTACTTCGACCACGACCCCGAGCTGGAAGCGGCGGTCTCCTCGGATGCCCACAAGCTCCGGCAAGCCCAGCCCCCATCGGGCCTGCGTGTGACGTACGTGCGGCAGCAGCAGATGCGCGGCACCGGCGACGCGATCCGTCTCGCCCGGGACTTCGCCCGCGGAGAGCCCGTCGTCGTCGCGTTTCCCGACGACGTGTTCGGACACCCCAACCCGACGGCTCAGCTGATCGAGGCCCACGCCGCCACCGGCGCCAGCGTCCTCGGGGCGATCGACCTCGGCGACGCCGACCCCAGCGCGTACGGCATCCTCGACGCCCACTGGGACGGCCAGGTCTGGCGGGTGCGCCAGGTCGTCGAGAAGCCACGGGCCCACCACGCCCCGTCCAACCTCGCCAGCGTCGGACGCTTCCTGTACACGCCCGCCCTGCTCGACGCGGTGGCCAACACCGTCGACGACGACGGACCCGGCGAGCAGACGCCGATGGAGGCGTTCGCGGCCCACGGCCTCACCAACCGCCTCGTCGCCACGGTGGTCAAGGCCCCTCGCTGGGACCTGGGCCGCCCGGGTGGCTGGGCCCGCTGCGTGGTCGACCACATGCTCGCCCACCCCACCGAGGGCGAGGCCTTCCACCGGTGGCTGCGGCACCGCCTGCGCGGCGACCCCGCTCCGTGACGCCGCGGTGAACCGTGGATCCGCCAACGCGGACCCGCGATACGCCCTCGACGTGAGAGCGATCCTGCCGCTGCTGCCGCTGCTCGCCGCCTGCGAGCCCCTTCCCGACGACCTCCCGTTTCCCGAGGTCGGCGCGGAGGTGCCGTACCTGTCGTCTTCCGACGACGGCGCAGCGGCCGCCTGTGCCCCCGAGCGCCCGGATCGGGTCGCGTGCGGGATCGACGGCGACACCGTCGACCTGTCGGTGTGCGGCGGGGACGCGGAGCGGGTTCGGATGCTGGGCATCGACGCCCCGGAGACCGCCAAGCCGGGCCAGTCCGCCGAGTGCGGCGCCGATCTCGCCGCCAGCACCCTGGATCAGGTGTTGACCGGCCAGTCCGTCAGCCTCACGTTCGATCGCGACTGCGAGGGCGTGTTCGGCCGGACGCTCGCGTACGTGTGGATGGACGCCGACGACGCGGTGCGGGCCCTCGGGGCGGACGACGTCGAGGAGATGCACGCGCTGCAGGGCGACGGTGACGACGAGGAAGCGCCCGTCCTGATCAACGCCTGGATGCTGTGGACCGGCCTCGCGCGGCGGTACGACGAAGACTGGGTCGAGCCCCTGCGAGAGGGTCCCCTGCTGATCGCGGCCGAGCGGATCGCCCGGTCTCGGTCGTCGGGCGTGTGGGGCGCGTGCCCCTGAGGCGTCCGGATCGGGTACACTCCGAGGACCCCTTCCACCCAGGACCTGCATGGCCCGCGCAGAGCCCGCCGCCCCGCCCGTCCCCGACAAGTCCGCGGGCAAGGTGCCACCTCGTCGTTCTGGTCGGCGTCGCGCCGGCGGGGACGACATCGCCCTCGAGGCCCCCAAGGTCCGCTCCGGCGTGCAAGCAGCCCTCGAGGCGGTCCGCCAGTGGCGGCGGGACGCGGAGGCCGGATCGGTCGACACCCTGCGCAAGCTCGAGGCCGAGGCCAAGGCCCTCCAGGAGCAGCTCGACCTCCTGAACGCCGCGATCGCCGACAACGCGTCCGCCCGCGACCAGCTCGTGATCGACCAGGACCGCCTGGACCGCGACCACGATCGCCGGCTGCACGAGGCGCTCGGCAGCGCCTTCGCCCGCGACGCCACCGCCCTGGCGCGGCGGGCGTCCCAGGTCACCGGCGAGGAGGCCCGTCGCCGGCAGGTACTGGACAAGGCCCTGTCCGGCCACGATGACATCCGGGCGATCGCCGACGAGCTCGACCGCTTCGCCGACGTCGACCTCGACAGCCTGCCCGCGTCGTACCGCGAGGCGATCACCCGGCACCACGCCAACCAGGCCACCCGCCTGCGGACCTTCCTCGCCGAGCACGACCCCGGCCTGGAGGGCCTCGAGGGCGCGGACGTCCTCCCCCTGGATCTCGCGTGGACCGTCCAGGAAGCCGACGGCCTCGTCACCGTGCGCCTGCTCACCCCCGTCCCCGCCACCGTGGCCGACGGAGGGTCCGAGGTCTCCAGCCTGGAGAGCACGGTGTGGGCATACGCCGTGGAGGCGATGCTCCGCGCGCTCGCCGCCCTCGGCTCGCCCACCGCCCGCCTGCGCCGGGTCACCGCCGGCTCGCTCGCCGGCTTGCACGCCGTCGTTCCCGCGCCGCCGCGGATCGACATCGACCACGCCGTCTCGGCCGCGCTGGAGGGCGTGTTCCTGAAGGCCCCCCCGCTCACGGAGGCCTGCGTGCAGGTCACCCCGGTCCGCATCGGGGTCGATCCCCTGGCGCCGCCACCAGACCCTGCCGACGACCCAGTCACCGAGGAGATCGGCAACGACCTCGAGCTGGAGGTCGACGATGGGGGCTGAGCTGCTGCCGATGTCGCCCGCCGCCGCCGCCCACCGGGTCGGCGTGTCGATCGACGAGCTGGTGCGGTGGTGTGTGCTGGCGGATCGGGTCCCCACCGGGTGGACCTTCGATCCCGGTGCGCTCGATGCGCTCGCCCTGGACGCCGGCTGGATCCGACTCCAGCCCGATCCGGCCCCCGCCACACCGGACGACCAGCTCCGCGCCGCGGTGACCGCCCTGCTCGACGGCGCGCACCGGGACGGGGACGCCGTGCGCGCCGATGCCCTGTGGCGAGGCCTGTCTGCGCCCCACGCCGCCCTCCTGGAGGCAGGGGTCGAGCGCTTGCTGGGGGCAGGGCTGCTCCTGCGCGCGCCCGGGATCGAGCCGCTGCACGTCAGCGTCCCCCGCGAGGCCGAGCGCAAGCTCCGCCGCCTCGCCGACGGCAGCACCACCCTCGACGTGCTGCTGCCCACGTGACCCTCCTCGACCCGCCAGGCGCCCGGGCGGCCCTCACCGCCCTGGTCGCGCAGCTCACCGAGGATCTGGCCCAGGCCGACGGCGCCGCCCGCACCGTCGCGCTGGACGACCCCATCGGCCGCCTGTCCCGGATGGACGCCATCCAGCAGCAGCAGATGGCCGCTGCAGGGCGTCGGGCGACCGCGCTGCGCCTCCGCCAGGCCGAAGCCGCCCTCGGGCGCCTCGACACCGGCGACTGGGGCGCGTGCTTGGCCTGCGGCGAGGACATCGATGGGCGACGGCTCGCCGCCCGCCCCGAGGTGCCGTTCTGCCTCGGCTGTCAGCAGTCCCGCGACGCCTGAGCGCACCGGTCCACGCGGAGATCAGGTCGGCCGCGCCCCGAAGATGGCCGTCCCCACCCGTACCCAGGTCGCGCCGTACCGCACCGCCACGTGCGCGTCGTGGCTCATCCCCATGCTGAGCTCGTCCGCCTCGATGCCCGCCGCCTGCACGTCCGCCAGCAGCGCTTGGGTCTGGGCGAAGTACGGCCCCGCATCCTCCGGGTCGTCGACCGCGGGCGGCAGGCACATCAGGCCCCGCACCCGCACACCAGGGACCGCCGCCAGCGCCTTGGCCCGATCCACCACGGCCTCCGGCGCCACGCCCCCCTTGGACGCCTCGCCCGCCACGTCGACGTACAGCAGCACGTCCAGGCCATCCGGCGCCCGTCCAACCAGCTTCTCCGCGTGCCGAACCGCCTCGATCGCGTGGATGCGGTGGCACCCACCCAGGTACCGCGCCTTGTTGGACTGCACGCGCCCGATGTAGTGCCAGCACAGCCCCTCGAGCGACAGCCCCTCGCGCTTGTCCCGGAGCTCCTGCGCGTAGTTCTCCCCGAAGTGGCGCTGCCCAGCCGCCCAGGCCATCTCGATCGCCGACGCCGGGTGGCGCTTGGACACCGCGACCAGCTGTACCGACGCCGGATCCCGGCCCGCGGCACGCGCCGCCTCGTCGAGCCGGGCCCGCACCGCCGCGAGGCGCGTCGCCAAGGGTCCGCCGACGCTCACGCCAGCCTCCGCAGGCTGTCGAGGACCTCCTCGACGGGCAGGCCCACCACCGCGGTCCAGCTTCCGTGGACGGTGGCGACGAAGCCGGCCGCCCGTCCTTGGATGCCGTATGCGCCCGCCTTGTCGTCGGCCTCGCCGGTCTCGACGTACCGGGCGATCTCCTCGTCGGACAGCACCCGAAACCGCACCTCGGTGGTGACCGGGTACGCCTCCACGCGGTCGCCGTGCCGCACGCACACGCCGGTCGTGACCGCATGCGACCCGCCGGACAGGGTCCGAAGGATCGCCCGCGCGTCGGCCCGATCCTCGGGCTTTCCGAAGATCCGACCGTCGCGCCACACCACGGTGTCCGCCGCCACGACCCGCGCATCGGACGGACCGGTCGCCGCCTTGCTCCGCGCGAGCCGAACCGCGTACTCCACCGGATCTTCCCCGGGATGCGGGGTCTCGTCCACGTCGGGAGGGTGGACGGCGATCGCCACGCCCGCGTCGGTCAGCAGCTGCCGACGCCGCGGGGAGCCACTGGCCAGCCAGACGGTCATGGAACCATCCGGGAGCGCTCGAGATCCTGGCGAGCCGTCAGCCGCTGGGCACGGCGCAGCTCCGCTTCCCGCCAGCGCCGCTGCTCCTCCTCGTCCAGCGGCGACGAAGGTCAGGTACGCGCTGGACGTGTGGTGCCGGATCCCGGTGCGCGTGTCCTCGCGGTCCACCCGCACCCCCACCTCCACGCTGGTCCGTCCCGCCCAGTTGACCATCCCCTGCACGACGACCACATCGCCCTGCTTGATCGGTCCCAGGAAGGTGAGCTGGTCCATCGCCGCCGTGACCACGCTGCACCGCGTGAAGCGCTGGGCACTCACGGCCGCGCACACGTCGACCCAGGCCATGATCTGACCGCCGAACACCGTCCCCAGGGCGTTGGC
>JAUHWK010000296.1 GCA_030424555.1 bacterium
CATCGTGGGACGTGGATCGTCCGGAGCCGGCGACGCGGCGAGGCCCTCGGGGATCGGACGGCGGTCGGCGTACCAGGCGAACCCGCTCACCTTGCCCGTGGGTGGAGGGCCGGGGTCCCCCGGGGTGAGTGCGGCCAGCCCGAGATCGGCGAGGACCCAGGTCCACCCCACGGTGAGGGGCCATCGTGCGATGGCGGCGCCGCGACGGATCGCCAGCGGGGTGGCGACGAGCAGGACCACGGCCAGCAGCGCGGTGAGGATCACGGTCGGTCCTCCCGCAGCGACGCGACCCACCGGTCCCGGTCTGCGATCGCCTCGGCATGCCGGGGATCCTCCGGGGGCAGGCGGTGGGCGGCCAGGTGGGCCAACCCCGCAGCGACGAGAAGTCCGTCCACCATCCCGTCCCGCGGGGTGGCGGGGTCGTGGGCGAGCGCGCGGGCGGCGTCGAGCAACCCGGCGGGGCCGAGGTCGGCGCACCGGGCGTCCCACGCGGTCTGCCAGCGCGCGGGCCAGGGAGAGGCGGTCCCGCAGTCGACCGGTGCAGCCTCTGGGATGGGCACGGCGCGCAGGGCGTCGAGCACGGGGGAGGCGACGACGGCGTGGGCGGCCTCGTTGGGGTGGCGGTCCAGGGGATGGAACCAGAGGGAGGCGGCGTCGCGGCCGCGCAGCACGTCCAACAGGTCGACCGCATCCGCCCCGGCGTCCTGGGCGAGGGCGACCAGGCGGCGGTGGACGTCCTCGAACGGGTACGCGTCGAGCTGGTGCAGGATGGGGAACACCACGAACACGTAGCGGGCCCCTCGGTCGCGGGTCGCGTGGACGAGGCGGGGGAGCTGGTCGGCGAACAGCCGCCAGGGCGACCCGTCGGGGGCCAGCGCGCGGTGGTAGGCGGCCTCGGTCCGGGCGGTGGCGGCGCGGGCCTGGGCGGTGCGGGCGAGTGCGGCGAGGAGCGGGGAGACGCCGGGCTGGGCCCACCCGGGCTGGGTGACGAGGTCGGGGCCCGCGATGGCCTCCAGGCCCAGGTCGTTGAGGAAGAACACGTGGACGATCACGTCGGCGCCGTCGACGTGCTCCAGGAACGGCATGCGCATCGCCTGCCCGAAGAAGCTGTCCCCGGGCACGCCGTGGTTGCGCACGTCGATCCGGGGATCGGTGGCCGTGAGGGCGCGGGCGACGATCGAGGGGAACGCGTCGTGCAAGGCCACGCCCTGGCCGGCCGTGAAGGAGTCGCCGACGAACACGACGGTGGGCCGATCGGGATCGGGCGGGTCGAGCATGTCGGGGGCGAGGTGGACCCCGTGCTCGCCGCCGGTCTGGTAGATCGGCACGATGGGCGGCGGGCTGGGGGGGGCGAACGCGACGGCGGCGAACACCTCCCCCCAGAACCACGTCCACCCAAACCCCAGCACGACCTGTCCCCGGGCCAGGCGGGTGGCGGACCAGGACCAGGCGGTGAGCCCGAGCAGGATCGGGCCGAGCACGACGGGGACCCAGGGGACGGTCACGGCACGTCCACGTCCACCCACACGAGCCGGTGGTCGGTCAACGGGAAGGGGTGGGTGCCGACGAGCGCGAAGTCGGGATCGTCGGGCGTGGGCCAGAACACGCCGCTGCCGCGGACGGTCAGGGTGGTGGTGGGGATCACGTGGTCCACCCGGAGGTTGCCGACCGAGGGGCCGAAGTCGGCGGTGTCGGTGGCGGCCGGGCCGGTGTGGGCCTTGTCGGAGGCGTCGGTGGCAGCAGCGATCGCGCCCTCGCTGGTGGGGGCGACGTCGGTCACGCGGGGGTGGCCGAGCAGCGCGCGGATGGCGTCGGAGCGGCTGCCCCCATCGTGCGGATCGCTGTTGAGGTCGCCGAGGACGATCGCGTGGGCGTCGGATGCGAGACCCCCGGCGGTGCCCTGGTCGTCGACGATCCAGCCCGCACCGTCCAGGTGGTCGACCCAGAACCGGATCTCGTCGTGGTTGCGGCGGCCGTTGCGTTGCTCGGGGCCGTCGAACGCGGGGGGGGTGGGGTGCGAGATCAACAGGTGTAGATCGCGGCCGTCGACCTCGACGGTGACATCGGCGTGGGTCTTGCTCGACAGGCGCAGGACCGCGGCAGCCTCGGCGCCGTAGAAGTCGGTGGGGAGCTGGTTGTCGGGCATGTCGGCCCACCGCGTGGTGCGGAAGGTGCGCGCCCCGCGGATCGGGAAGCGGCTGAGCACGACCATCCCGTACTGGCCTGGGAACCGTCCGAACCCGAACGCGTCTCCGGCGTGGCCCTCCGTGCCCTCGGCGTGGTCGGACCGTCCGTCGCCGTCGAGGTCGAACCCGCTCGGGACCCCGGTGTTGACCTCGGGGACGTACACGTGGGGGTACTCGAGCGGCGTGCGTCCGTCCTGCCCCACGGCGAGGAAGCGCGTGCGCAGCGCGTCGACGGTGCGGCCCGTCTCGTCGAAGTCGACCTCGTTGAGCAGGACGATGTCGGGTCGGACGATCTGCAGGATGGTGGCGGCGAACGCGGCGGGCGAGTCGTCGGACGTCTCCAGCTCCTCGCGCAACGCACCCAGGGCGTCGCGGTACAGGCTGACGTTGAACGTGGCCACGCGCAGCGAGACCGGGGAAGCAGCCTGCGGGAGCGGCTCGGTGGGCTCCGGATCGGGGGCCTGGTCGTGGCACGAGGCCGAACAGGCGGTCGCGAGCAGCACAGGGGCCAGTCGGGCGTGGACGGCGCGCATCGATCCTCCGGGGACGGGACTGTACCGTGGGGCGGGTCGGCGGGGTCGTCCGCGGAGCCGAACGATACGGGATCGGCGTGAGGTGTCCGATGGCGATGACGCGCTGGGTAGGGATCGCCCTGATCCTGTCAGGCTGCTCCTGGGTGTGGGACGCCACCAACCGGCAGGACGTGGCCCCCACCCTCTCGGCTGTGCTCGCGGCCCGTGGGGTCCCGTCGGAGGTGGCGCAGTGCCACATGGTGGGGACGACCCGGGCGTTCACCTGCACCGCCCGGTGGACGGCGGAAGAGGTCGAGGCCGTGTCGGCGTCCTGGGGCCTGACGCGTGCGGGCGTGGAAGATGCCCTGCTGGACGGCCGGTGTGTGGGCCTCGCAGCCCGGACGAGCTCCCAGATCCTCGTGCCGCGCGGGGTGGACCCGATGCAGGGCACCGGGCTCACCACCTTCGTGCTCGTGTGGGACGCCGCCACCGGCGAGGCGTGCGTGGGAAGCCAGTTCGCCTACGGTTGAGCCAGTTCCCACGAGCCGGGTCGGCGTTCGGTATGGTGTGGGCGGGAGGTGTCGTGTCACGGTGGCTGTGGGTGGGGTTGGCCGCGTGCGATCCGTCGGCCGAGGGCTCGGCGCCTGGCGTGTCGGACACCGGCTCGGCGGCCGACACCGATCGCGCGGTCGGGGTGTACGATCCCGGGGACCCCGATCCGCTCGAAGACCCCTGGTTCGACGGCTGGTCGGAGGCACAGGCCGCGCTGGACGGTCCTCAGGACTGGCACCTTCGCTGCACGGCGCAGCGGATGACCTGCGTGGATCGGGTGGGGACGGCGTGGACGGGCGCCTGGGTGCTCCACGGTGGGATCCGCCTGGGCCGCCTGTGGGACCGCGGCGTGCGGGTGGCGCAGGCCCTCGGGGCGGCGCGTGCGGTCACGGACCCGGGCGTGCAGCTGGACTGCACCTTTCACGACGACTGGGTCGGGGGGTGTTCCGAGGCCTGTCCGCCGGACACCCCCGAGGGGGCGGCCGTCCTCGATCCTCAGGACGGCATCGAGGCCGTCTGCTCCGCGCACCCTGCGACGATGGCCGTGGAGCGGGCGGTGCCGGACGTCACCGGAGACGGGGTGCCCGAGGTGTGGGCGTTTCCGATCGCTGGCGGCGCGGGGCTCGCGCTGGACGACGGCGCGCTGCGCGATGGGCGCACGGGGGACACCCTGGTGCCCCTGCCGGTCGATGCTCCCCTGCCTCCGCTGGGCGTGGTCTCCACCGCACCCGGGGGATGGCCCGTCGAGCTGGCCCTTCCCGACCTGGACGGCGACGGGTGGGGCGACTTCTTCGTCGTGACGCCGGACGGGGTCGACGTGTGGCCCTCGCCCCTGCGGCGAGGCGACCCACCGCGTCACGTCCCCCACCAAGGGCCGGACGATGCGGTCGTCGTGGCGATCGGGGAGGCCGATCCCTCCCGTCGAGGCCCCGAGGTGGTGTGGTGGGGCGATGGCGACCTGTGGTTGGGCTCGCTCGAGCCGGGGTTGTCGGCGCGGTGGGCGTCGCGCCCGCTTCCGGTGGCCGTCTCGTCGGTGGTTCAGGATGCGCCCGAGGGGCCCCGCATCAACGCCCCGGGCATTGGGTTGCCGTTCGGGATCGGGCGCTTTGAGGGCGCCGAAGCGCGGGTGGTGGACGTCACGGGCGACGGGGTGCTCGATCTGCTCCACACGCCCGCGTCGGCCGATCGGCTGGTGGTGGCGCCCGGTCCGTGGCCGTTCGTCCAGGAACACGTCCTGATGGTGAACTGGTCGACGTGGTCGGGGATCGGGCCGACCGGAGGCACCAAGACCGTGTGGTTCCTCGAGGGACCGCGCGGGACGGACCTGTGGGTGGAGGCCGATCGCACGGTGTCCCGTGTCCCCCTCGAGGCGCTGGTGGGCGCGTCGGGTCCGGTGGGGGTGGAGGGTGTGGCGAGCTTGACCCTGGACCTGGAGCCGCCCTGCGGGTTCTCCCACTCGGAGGGATTCTCGACCTACGGTGCGTTCGGGTTCCAGCCCGTAGGGCGGCCGGGACAGGCGGACGTCCCCGTGGTGTGGGGGACGGGCCACCGGCGCCTCGATCCCTGCCACGGCCCTGCGCTCGGCTGCGATCCGTTCGACAGCAGCCTCGACGACGACCGGTCTCTCGGGGCCTGGATCGTCCCCGAAGGACTGACCGGGGCCCGGGGCTGGATGGACCTGGTGCCGTGGGTTCGCGGTGCCATCCCATTCATGGGCGGAGACGGCACCACGGGGCTGGTCACGGCGTTCGACCCTGCCGACCTGTCCCAGGGCCTCGCGATCCCGGGACAGCGGGTCACGCCGTGTGTCGGCGGATGGTGACCGTCAGGGGAGGCGGTGTCCGATCAACAGGTCGAGCCGCGCGCGGGCCTCGGGCGGGATGCGATCGGGGGCGGTCATGATCGCGTACTCCAGG
>JAUHWK010000297.1 GCA_030424555.1 bacterium
ACCCCGCCACGGACCGTCGACGCCGCTTGCGGGCCGCCCGTACCACCCTGATCCCGTCGTACCTGGTCGCCCCGGAGATGGCCGAGGTCCACGAGATCCGCGCCGACACGCTGGAAGAGTGCTGGTACCTGATGTTCCACACGTTCACGGTGCTCAACTGGGACATCATGACCGGCCTGCACGACTACGGCCGCTGGCTGCTCGGGACCGACATGCGGTTCGCGTACGAGGAGTACAAGACCTGGCTCAAGGTGCTGCTGTGGCGCAACCCGGCCCGGCAGCTGCTGCTCAAGTGTCCCGAGCACCTGTGGTTCGTCGAGCCCCTGCTCCAGACCTTCCCCGACGCCGGCATCGTGTGGACCCACCGCGAGCCCGTCAGCAGCATCGCGTCCTACAGCTCGCTGATGTCGCTGACGCGGCGGCTGATGTACGGCGACTTCGTCCATGCCGAGCTGGGCCCGTACGTCACCGAGCGGTTCACCGAGGGCATGAACCGGGCGATGGCGGCCCGCGATCGCTGGGGCGACGAGCGGCACTTCTACGACGCGCCCTTTCCCCGCACCGTCGCGGAGCCCGGCGCGGTGGTCCAGGAGATCCTGGAGCACTTCGACCTGCCCGTGCCCGCCGATCTGCAGGACCGTGTGGACACCTGGCTGGCCCAGGACCGGCAGGACAAGCGCGGCGCCCACCGGTACAGCGCCGACGCGTTCGGCGTGGATGAGGCGGTCGTCCGCGAGCGGCTCACCCCGTACGCGTCCCGCGTCGGACTCACCATCGGCGACGGGCTCTGATCCGCCGTCTCGGACCCATGACAGCGCGTCCCACGGATCGGTAGGATCCGGTGCGTTCCGAGACCCGCGCACATTCCGTGGCATCTTCCTGATTCAAGCGTGTGTTCAACCCACACCACGGTGTTCCGCTCGACACGGAAGCAGGGGCAGTGAGCCACCATCCGACATTTGTGTAGCTTCGTGGGACCGATCCGACGTCTGCGTAGGATCTGAGCCGTCGAGACCGGCCGGAGCTGGTGGATTGTCGGCCTTTCGCGCCGGGGGTGCGCGGTCTGCCTCGAGTGGCATCCTCGCTGCGTTGCCACGCGGATTCGACCCCCGCCGGAGCCGTCCATGTCCCGCCTCGTCCTGCTCCCCCTCGTGATCGCCGGCCTCGCCGCGTCCCCCGTCGCCCTGGCGGACGAGCCGGCCACCGCCGACGTCGCGATGTTCTACGTCAACAACACCTGGATGCTGGTGTCGGCGTTCATGGTGTTCATCATGCACCTGGGCTTCGCGACGCTCGAGGCCGGCATGACCCGCGCCAAGAACACCGTGAACATCCTGTTCAAGAACGTGCTGATCCTGTCGATCGGCCTGCTGACCTACGCACTCGTCGGGTTCAACCTGATGTACCCGGGTGAGTCGTTCGCGGGTGGGTTCTTCGGGTTTGGCGGGTTCGGGATCGGGATCGCCGAGGCCGACGCCGGGATCACCTACGCCGACGGCGCCTACACCTACTGGACCGACTTCATCTTCCAGGCGATGTTCGCCGCCACCGCCGCGACCATCGTGTCTGGCGCGGTGGCCGAGCGGATCAAGCTGGCGCCCTTCCTGATCTTCTCCGCGTTGTACGTCGCGATCGTGTACCCGATCGTCGGGATGTGGCACTGGGGCGGCGGCTGGCTCGCCGAGCTCGGCTTCCACGACTTCGCCGGCTCCACGCTGGTGCACTCCGTCGGCGGCTGGGCCGCGCTCGCGGGCGCCTGGTACCTGGGTCCCCGCCTCGGACGGTACGAGTCCCCCGAGGAGTACCGCCCGCACAGCCTGCCGCTCGCCGCGATCGGCGTGTTCCTGCTGTGGTTCGGCTGGTACGGGTTCAACGGCGGCTCCGTGCTGTCGGCCGATCCCATCGGGGTCAGCTTCGTGTTCGTCACGACCACCCTCGCCGCCGCCGCCGGTGTGCTCACCGCCGCCATCCTGTCGTGGGGTGTGGATGGCAAGCCCGACCTCGGCATGGCCCTCAACGGTGCCCTCGCCGGTCTCGTCGGGATCACCGCTGGGGCCGACGTGGTCTCGGTCCCCGAGGCCGTGATCATCGGAGGCCTCGCGGGCCCCATCGTCTGGGGCGGCATCAAGCTCATCGACGGCCTGCGCATCGACGATCCGGTCAGCGCGATCGCGGTCCACCTGGTCTGCGGCATCTGGGGCACGCTGGCGGTCGGCCTGTTCGGCACCGACAAGTCCATCGTCTCCCAGCTGATCGGCATCGCCGCCACCGGCATCCTGTGCGTGCCGTCCAGCCTGCTGATCATGGTCGTCCTCGACAAGCTGTTCGGCCTGCGGGTCTCCGAGCACGAGGAGCACGAGGGACTGGACCTCGGGGAGCACGGCGAGCTGGCCTACGCCGACTTCGTCCTGCACTACCGGGGCACCGAGGAGGAGGACGCCCGCCCGCTCGCCTCGAAGTGAGCGAGCGCGCCAGGACACCGACGTCCTGGACACACCTCCGCCACCCGCCTTCTTGAAATAGATAATCATCTTCGATATGGGCAGGCCTCCGCGAGGTGCCCATGTCGACCCGTCTGCTCGTCTTCTCTGCGCTGTGGCTCGCTGCCTGTGATCCGAAGGGGTCGGACAAGGAAGGCGCCGACACCGACGACACCGACGCCCTGTCCGACACCGGCACCGAGGCCGCCTCGTGTGATCTGGCCCTCCCGGTCCCGTGCGAGGACGACCTGTACCTGGACCTCAGCCTGCAGGACGATGCGTCCGCGGGCCCGTCGGTCACCGACACCCTCGACGGCGACGACCACCTGCTGGCGATCGACGCCACCGCAGGCGGGACCCAGGGGGTCACCACCAACCCATGGGTGTACGTCCGCTTCGAGCAGGACGGCGCGGTCCAGGTCGACCTGACCGATGCCGAGGCGCTAGCGTCCGGCGACTGGGATCTCGCCGCCAAGCGCTTCCAGCTCCGGCTCAACGGCGGGAGCTCCGGCCCCTCCTGCGTGTCGGCCCAGGCCTTCCCCACCGCGGCGTACGCCGACGTGACCCTGCCCGCTGGCGAGTTCCAGGGCGAGGTCGATGCCTTCTACGACAAGTCCTGCACGTTCGTCGCGGATGGCTCCGGCCTGCCGGACTCGCCCCAGCTCGCGCTGACCGGGTGGTGGACGTACCCGGGATGCGTGGCCACCACCGAGACCCCCTTCATCGTGCGCCGCGCCGACGGCACCCACCTCAAGCTGGTGGTCGAGGCGTACTACGCAAGCGGGCAGGACACCTGCAACACCACAGGCGCCATGGGCACGGGCTCGGCGAACCTCCAGCTCCGGTGGGCCTTCCTTCCGTGAGCGGCGCGCTCCTCACGCTGTGGGCCCTGGCCGGTGCCGCGCACGCGCGTCCCGACGACGGCGACCTGTTCTCGTGGTCAGACACCGACGTCATCGAGCACCTCGACCTCGACGCGTCCGACCTCCGCGTTCACTACAGCGTCGCCGGCCCCCACGCGGTCGACCCCGACGACGACCTCCCGCAGCGCATGGGCGACGCCACGGCCGACGTGCTCGCCACGTTCGATGCCTGGGGCTTCCTGCCGCCCGTGGCCGAAGCCACGCTCGGGCTGGACGGCCTCGGCGGATCCGACGCGTTCGACGTGTACCTGGTGGACTTCGGCGGCGCGGCCGACGGTCGGTTTGCAGTGGATGCGTGTTCGGACGTGCCCCGTACCTGCGCAGGCCACGTCGTCGTCGAGAACGACTTTGCCGGGTACGGCTACGCCTCGCTCGACGTCGCGATCGACACCCTGGCCAGCCACGAGCTGTTCCACGCGGTCCAGGCCGCCTACGAGGCCGACCTCCCCACCTGGGTGTCCGAGGGCACGGCCGTGTGGGCAGAGGTCGCCTACGACCCGGCCAGCGAGGACTTCCTCCGGTTCGCCGACGCCTACCTCGCCGACATCTCCCGCAGCCTGGACCGCCCTCCGTCCGGTCCCGTCGCATCGTTCGCCTACGGCACGGGCGTGTGGTGGGACCACCTCGCACGGCGGCACGGCGTGGGGAGCATGGCCCGCCTGCTGGAGCTGCTGGAGCGATCGGACGACGCGCCGGTCGATCCGCGGGAGGCCGTCGCCACCCTGCTCACCGAGTACGACGACACCCTGGTCGACGCGTGGACGGACTTTGCCGTCGCGATGGCCGCCACGGGCTCACGAAGCGGGATCTTGCCCGGCCCACCGTACGCCGCAGCCCTCGTCGGGCCGACCCCACAGACCGACGGTGCAGTCCTCCAGACCGACCTGCGCGTGTTCCCCTGGTCTGTGCGCTACGACCGGCTGCGTCCCGCGCCCTCCTCGCTGGCCCTCCGGCTCACCGAGCCCGACCCGGCCGTCCAGGTGCTCGTGCTGACCGAGGACGCCGAGGGCCGCCTGACCACCCGCCACGGACCCTGGGACGCCACCGACCTCCCCGACCGCCTCACGCTCGACGGCTCGGCCGCCTGGATCGTGCTGGCCCACCCCGATCCCTGGGGCGCGTCGATGAAGGGAAGCCTGTGTGCCGGCGCCCCAGGAGACTGCGAGGACGACTCCGACACGGATCCCCACGACCCCGACGAGGGCGCCCCCGCCTGCGCCGGGTGCCACACCGGTCGTCCATCGCCCGCGCTGCTGGGGCTGTGGTGGCTGCTTGTCCTCAGTCGGCGTCGAAGCCCTCCGAATCAGCCCGTTCGGCCTCGACGACGAAAGTGAACGTCGTTATCAACTTTGCCCGCGGGGAGGGTGTCCAGTGCGTCTCCTTCCTACCAACTCGTCCGGGATCCTCCTCGCGGGCCTCCCCATCTCCATGCCGTTGTCGGCGACCGGTCGGTCGGCCCCGACATGAGGGGGGTCCGGCCGCGCACCCCTCCGCGGACCGGACCGGCAGGTCGCGAACTCAGGCCAGCGCGGTCACCCGCTCCGTCCAGGCCGTGTCCTCGGGGATGCCCGGCTTGCGGGCGCCGAACAGCTGCGCGATCAGCGTGCCGTCCTCGCTGAAAAGCTCCAGCGAGTGGACGTCGCCGTCGGCGGTGGGCTTGCGGACCACGAAGGCGTGCGCGATGCCCGCCGTGTCCAGGTGCAGGTTGAACTTCGGGTCGAGCACGTTGAGCCAGTCTCCGCGCCACGCGACGGTC
>JAUHWK010000298.1 GCA_030424555.1 bacterium
GGCCATGCTCCAGACCCTGTCGGGGTTCGGGGCGACCATCTCCACCCGCTCGATGGAGGACGGTAGCGAGCGGCCCTACGAGATCAACGTCGGCCTGTTCGACGCGATGCGCGGGACGATCCACGCCGGCGAGGACGGCCACCAGGTCGACCGCTTCCTGCTCGCCCACACGATCATGCTGGCCCTGGAGGGGATCCCTGCGATCTACATCCACTCCCTGCTCGCCACGCCCAACGACCACGACCTCGTCGCCCAGACCGGCCGCGCGCGGAGCATCAACCGCTCGTCGTGGGACGAAGGCGCCCTGCACGAGGCGCTGTCCGACCCCGCCCGTCCCCACCGCCGCGTGCTCGACGCCCTGCTCGCGCGCATCGCCATCCGCAAGCGCCAGGCCGCGTTCCACCCAAACGCGACCCAGTACACCCTGCACTACGGCGACGCGATCTTCGCCTTGTGGCGCGAGAGCCTCGACCGCGATCAGTCGGTGTTCGCCCTGCACAACGTCACGGACCAGACCCAGCGCATCCCGCTCGTGGAGCTCAACCTGATCCGCACCGACGCCTGGCACGACCTCCTCACCGGTGAGCCGATCGACCACGATCGCGCCACGATCACGCTGCCGCCGTACGGCGCCGTGTGGATCTCGAACCGGTAGGGCGCCTTCGCCCGGCGGGCCCCCCCTACCGACGGCGGATGGGGGTTGCCGTCGGTCGACCCCTGGGTCACGCAGTCACCGGGACCGCCAACGGATCGAAGGGGGACGCGTCCATGCTGCACGACGCACCCGGCGCCATGGCCGACGCCCCTCCCCGCGCGCGGTGGCCGTGGTGGTGGTGGCTCGCCGTTCCGGTGGCCGCCGTGTTTGCGCTGGGCGCCCCGATCCTGGTGCCCCTGGCCCTGGCGGCGGCCGGACTGATGCTGCTCGCAGCCCCCTGGGACGTCGCGCAGTGGGCGGCCGAGGATCCGTGGGTGGCCTCTGGGATGGCCGCCGCCGCGCTCACGGCCCACCTCGGCCTGGCCCACTGGTACGGGCGTGAGGTCCTGCGCCAGATGATGGCCAAGGCCTCCAGCCGTCCACCGTCCCCAGGCCGCGCCACGGCGGTTCCCGCCCCGTCCGACGGCGCGACCCTCCCGCCCGAAGCCCTCGCGTTTCGCTACCACGGCCGCGACAGCGAGACGTTGATCGACACCCCGGAGGAGCACGTCCTGCACCAGCTCGTGCTGGACCGGAGCGGCCGGGTGTTCCACGTCGCCACGCTGGTGGCCCTCACTGCATCCTGGGCGCTGAGTGCATGGATCTGGCACCTGCACCGCGACAACGTGGCCATGCGCGACACGCTGGCCACCATGGACATCGCGATCGCCATGCCCGTCGTCTCCCACGCGCTCGCCGCCGCGCTGGTGATCGCCCAGCACCGGGTGCGCCTCGGGCTCGACGTCCCCGCAGCGCTGGTCTCCCTGTTCATCGCCAACGCCGGCGCCCTCCTCGTTCAGGTCGAGCTGATCCACGGCGAGATCCCCCCCCCGGAGGCGGTCCGCTCGCTGCTCGCCATCCCGTTCACCACGGGCCTGTTGCTGGTGTTCCTGGGCATGGCCGCGGCGTGGTGGCTCAAGCGCGACGGCCTGTCGGTCGACCTGGGCGCCCCCCGCTTGCTAATCCTCCGGGTGTTCGGCCTGGAGCACAACACGGCCTCGTTGTTCGACATGATCGGATCACGGTGGCCCCACGTCGGACCGGTCGTCACCATCGTCGACCCCAGCCACGCGCGGTTCACCTTCCGACGCAGTGCGGTGGCGCTGGCCCTGGTGATCGCGGTGCCGTTGATGCTCGCCATCACCCTGATGCAGGAGGTGCTCAGCGCGCCCACCGCGGTGTCGGTCGCGTCCGCCTACTACGTCGCCTGGCTGTCGATGATGACCGTCTCCAACGTGATCGCCCTGCGCCGCGGCTCGTCCCGGAACATGGAGGCCGTCGAGAAGCGCCTCGCGTACCAGACCGTGTCGCTGTTCCGCCGCACCCACGCCGAGATCCGACTCGTGGCCCACGACGACCTGTGGCAGTCCACGATGAAGCGCCTGGTGAGCTGGTCGGACGTGATCTTGATGGACCTCCGGGGGTTCACCGAGGCGCGGCAGGGGTGCCAGTACGAGCTCACCCACCTGGTCCACGCCCGATCGCTGCACCGTGTGGTGTTCCTGGTGGACGAGACCACCGACGTGGGCTTGTTCGAGCGGACCGTGCGGGGCGCGTGGACCACCCGGCCGATCACCGAGGTCGGCGGGGGCGACACAACCGCCCACACGTACGTCGCACGCGGCTCCGGGGGCTGGTCTCTGCGCGACGAGATCCGTCCGCTCCTCGCGGTCGTCGGTGAGCTCGCCACCCGAGAGGAGGCCCGGCGGCCGTCCATGCTGCCCAGTGTGGAGATCCACGCCAGCCGGGCCGCCAAGCCGGTCCACGCCGCCCTCACCTTGTCCTGGGCAGGCGTCCTCGGCGCCCTGGCCGCGATCCTTGTGCTCATTCCTGCAGGATCCGACGCCGTGTACCCAGCGGGCCTCACCTTCGGCGCAAGCCTGATCGCCCTGCACACCGCCCGCCAGCTTCGGGAGCTGCTGTTGCAGGAGGGCCGCATCCGGCCCTTCCACGCCGGCCCCGTGTGGTGGACAGTCACCGTGTTCTTGGTGCTGACCCTCGCGCTGTACGGCGCCCGGCTGGAGGTCTGGTGAGCGGCCGCGTCAGTGACCGGATCGCGAGACGTGCTGCCAGTCTTTCTTGTCGTCCCAGTCGCCGCCCCATCCCCACCCGATCGCCTTGAAGGCACGGTCGACCACGCCGCCGGGGAGGATGATGCCCGGGGCGTCCTCAGGACGATCGACGTACCGGCGGCCGGACTCGGGCTCAACGAACCAGCGCTCGATCTTGCGCTTGTCGTCGTAGCCCCACCGCATCCACGGGTTGACCCGCGGGTTGATGTCGATCGCGGTGCCGAGGCTGTGCTCGCTGGGACGATCGGTTCCTGCGACGGGCCGGCAGTTGAAGGCGCTCGTGTTGTTGGCGTCCATCGTCGCCTCGTCGATGCCTGCGAAGTCCGAGGCCGGACGCATCGAGTGGACGGGAAACCGCGCGTCGA
Source organism: bacterium (assembly GCA_030424555.1). Taxonomy (GTDB): domain Bacteria; phylum Myxococcota_A; class UBA796; order UBA796; genus JAUHWK01. Next base: position 3,132 of record JAUHWK010000298.1, read on the forward strand.
ACAGCTGCCCAAACGCCTTGGCGACGTCGGTCGCCACGTCCCGGTGCACGATCAAGGTGCCCCGATGGACGCGGGCGTCGTTCCCCCAGTGGTCCAGCGACAGCTGCACCAGGTCGTCGAAGCCCACGGGGCAGTCCGGATGAAGGGTCGTGCCCTGCATGATCGCCCGCCGCGCCGCGGGAATCGGCCCGATCCGCCACCGGTAGGTGGGCCCGTCTCCAGGACCGGGCCCCGCCACCTCGGACACACACACCGCCGTGTCCGTCCGCAGCACGCCCGACTGGGCGAACGCCTCGCCCCACGCCCCGGCCACCGCCTGCAGCGCCTCGGACGCCGCGCCGTCGTGGACCACCTCCACCACCAGGCTGTCCTCGGAGACGCCCTGCCACCACCCGCGTGCGGTCAGCATGGTGAGCCCGTCCAGGCGGGGGCGCACCTGCGCGTCGAGGAAGGCCTCGACGTCGTCATCCCCGACCGTCCCCCAGGCCCCGTTCGGGCCGATCCCGCGACCCAGGTACAGCCGGGTCGACACCTGCGGCGTGCACCCCTCCGGCAGGCCCGCCGAGACAGGCGCCTCCACGACCGGCGTGCGCACGGCACACGCGCTCACCCCAACCCCCGCGATCCACGCCACCACGCGACCCATGTCCCCTCCACGCGCTCTCCCGTCCCCTACTGTGTAGCGGTCGGGTGCGTCGCGGGCCCCTCGGCCACCCTCGTACCGAACAGAACCGCCCTCCGCCCCGACGCAGCCCGCCGAGAGACGCGCTAGGCCAGTCCCATCCTGGGGGAATCATGGGGTCGAGGGACTGGATCCGGGTCGGAGGGTTGGTGATGGCGATGGGGTGTGGGGAGTCCACGCCCCCTGCGCCCGTGCTGGCCGCCCCTCCGGTGGTGCGGCTCACCCCCTCCATGCCCCTCGACGGCGTGCCGGTGGCGCGACGCGGCGCCACGCTCACCGTCACCCTGGACGTCGCCACCCCAGCCGGGCTGGAGCCCGCGCAGACCCAGGTCTCGTACGGCGGGGCCCGGCTGTCCCCGGATCCGGGCGGACGGGTCTGGACACGCGTGCTCGACGGCAGCGAGCCCGACGGCGTCCACGCCCTGGACCTCGTCCTCGTGGACGGCGATGGCCAACAGACCACCGTGCGCTCCCCACCCGGCGCCCCCCTCGCGCCCGTCGGGTTCGACCACACGCCGCCCACCGCCACCTGTCGGATCACGCCCTCGCCCGCCCGCGCAGGCGATGCCCCCGCGCTGACCATCTCGCCCGACGAGCCGTTGTCGCAGGCGCCTGAGGTGTCGGGCGACGAGGTGGTGGTCGGTCCGGTGACCCCCGCCGGCGATCAGTGGTTCACCATCCTCAACCTCCCCGAGGACCAGGATCTGGAGCGGGTGGTCGAGATCACGTTGACCGACCGGGTGGGCAACACGGCCACCGGCACCTCGGTGTGCCCCACGGCCGACCGCACCGTCACCATGCACGGGCGCGGACCGACACTCCAAGGCGCCATCTTGATGGACGGCGCCAAGGAGTCTGGACCGGGCACGGTGATCACGGTCGTGATCCCCACGGACGACCGCATCGATCCCCGGCTCAGCGTCGTCACCTATGCCGGCCTTCCGCTGTCCTCCGACGACGGCGTCGTCTGGTCTGCCACCCGGGACGGCACGGAAGACCCCGAGGATCGCTCGCTGCGCGCCCGCCTGGTGGACGTCCACGGCAACGCGCTGCACGTCCACGACCCCGGCCTGGACCGCGAGCCCGTCGCCACCCGCCCGGCCAAACGCACCCCCGCGCCACCCCCCGCCCCCATGCGCGTCCGCGCCGCGGTCTCGTCCGGCTCGGGGCCCGCCACCCCCGCCGGAAAGGTCGGGGTCTGGCCGCCCCGTCCCACCACCCCACCCGCCTCGGCCGCACACGCCTCCGAGGGAGCACTCGCCCCGCTGGTCGAGCGCAACCTCGGCCGCATCTGGTACTGCGCCGAGACCGCCCGTCGGCGGGGCCAGCTCGCGG
>JAUHWK010000299.1 GCA_030424555.1 bacterium
CATCGCCAGGTCCATGATCTTGCAGATCTTGGCAGCGTGGGCGCCGGACAGCGACCCACCGTAGACCGTGAAGTCCTGGGCGAACACGTAGACCAGGCGTCCGTCGATGCGGCCGTGGCCCGTGACGACGCCGTCTCCGAGCACCTTGGCCTTGTCCATCCCGAAGTCGGTGCAGCGGTGGGTGACGAACGCGTCCATCTCCGTGAAGCTGCCCGGATCCACCAGGGCCTCGATGCGCTCGCGCGCGGTCTGCTTGCCCTGGGCGTGCTGCTTGTCGATGCGGGCCGTCCCACCGCCCACCTGGGCTCGGGCGGTCATCTCATCGAGGCGATCGCGGGCTGCCTGTCGGTCCATCGGATCCTCCGGTTCGGGCCGCTATCGTCGGTGCCCTGCCCCGTCATCACCGCGCCGGGGGCCCCTCGGGCACCGCGACGTCGAGCAGCACCTGGCCGTCCTGGTCCACCACCACCCGGGTCTCCCCCACCGGGACCGGTGCGAACGCCACCATCCCGTGGTCCCGCGGAACCAACCAGGGCCGCGTCACCCGCGGCCGCCGGAGGGACGCCTCGGCGGGCCAGGCCGCCCACGCCTGCGTCCCGTCGTGCCACACGGCCGGGACCGGTCGGTCGCCCAGCACCGCCTCGGGACGCCCGAGCACCAAGGGCACCGCGGCACCCTGTCCCGCCCTTGCCGGCCCCAGCTGCGTCACCACCGCCCCCGCGAGCGCGGTGGTCGTTCCGTCGATCTGCACCGACACGGGTCCCACCCCCACGCGGCCCGAACCGTCCGCCCGCAGGGTCCAGGTCACGCGGTACCCAGGCTCGCCCAGGCCGTCTTCCCGCCGCGAAGACGACGCACGGACCTGCGACACCGGGCCCTCCACCGGCACCCTCGTCGTCCAGGCCACCCCGTCGTCGTGCGGGACCCCGTCGACCGTGAGCACCACCTCGAACTCGCCGCCCACGAACACGGGCGCGCTCGGGACCTCCAGCGACAGGCCGACCGGCTCCGCAGGCAGCCACGGCGCGTCCGCACGTCCGACGAGCGGGTGAAACGTCGTGTCCCGCCGGGCCTCGTACCGGGTGAGCGCCCCCGCCCGAATCGCGGCCGACAGGTCGGTCACCGCCCCCTCCGGGTCCGTCCCCACCCGACGGCGCGCCCGCGCCCAGCGGGCCTCTCCCAGGGTCGGCGCTGCCGCGATCGCGGCGTCGAGCAGGCGATCGGCCTCTGCATCGTCCCCCGCCTGGCGGGCCGCCTCGGCCGACCACGCGAGCAAGAGCCCATCGTCAGGCCGCCACCGCCGGGCCGCCTCGAACTGCGCCAGCGCCACCGCGGCCTGTCCCTCCACCAACGCCCGATGGCCCTCCCGCCACGCCGTGACCGCACGGCCGGACGTGACGACGTCGTCGGGCACGGCCGACTCGCCCCCTCCACAGGCCACGACGGCCAGCCACACGCCGATCACGCGGTGCGACACACCCACCCCGCCTGCCGCCCCGTGTGCGCGCCATCGCCTCGGTACGAGAACCAGTCCGGACCGGTGGTGTCCGCGCGGACGTGCCCGATCTGCCGCACCCCGACATCCCGGAGCTGGGCCGCGACTGCGCCCCGCAGATCGACGTGCCATCGATCGCGTCGGCCTCGGCGCGCGTGGGCGCTTCCCCAGCCCGGCACGGCCCTCCGCAAGGCCTGCGGCACCTCCGGTCCGACCTCAAACGCCGCCATCCCGAGGCACGGTCCGATCACCGCCGTCACCGCCTCCGCGGTCCCCCCCAGCCCCGCCACCATCGCGGACACGGTCGCCGGCACCACGCCCGACGCGACCCCTCGCCAGCCCGCGTGCGCGACCCCCACGCCCCCGGGCGCGGCCAGCAGCACGGGAACACAGTCCGCCACCTTCACGCCCAAGACCACACCGGGCATCCGGGTCCACATCCCATCCCCGGTGCCCACGGCGCGCAGCGGCCCCATGCCCTCGCGGACCTCAAGGACGTCCGCTCCGTGGACCTGACGCATCCAGGCGACGCCCTGCACCGACATCCCCGGCCCCAGGCGACCGACGGCCTGCGCCACGGTGCGCGACACCGCCTGCGGTCCCCACCCCGGTCCCTCCGTCACCGAACCAGCCAAGGCAGCGTGGTCCTGCTCCCCACCGGGCCCCCCAGACATGGACCGCCCCGACATGCCCCAGCGAACCCCCGCAGGGGTGTCGACGCCCTGCGGCCACCACCACCGCACGCCCATCCTTCCTCCTCGGCGTTGACAGGGTCCGTGGGCCTCTCTAGCCTGCCCCCATGCTCCGCCCCCTCCTGGTCGTGCTCGGCCTGCTCGCGGCCTGCGACGGCGCCCGTGTCCAGGGCGACGCCGACGCGTTCTCGCTGTCGATCACGCCCCGGGTGTTCGGCACCGATCCCAGCACCTTGCAGGGCACCCGCTTGAGCATCCAGCGGGACGAGGAAGACCTCGATCTCGGCGTCGACACCGACGCCACCTGGACCTGGGATCCCGTCGCACCCTTCGAGGACGAGCGGCTCGTGATGCACTGGACGTCCGGGGACACCGTGGTCGCCCGCGGGGTCACCCCCCCGCTGCATGTGGTCGACGGGTCCGTGACCACGGACGTCTGGGTCCTGCCACCCGGCGAGCTCGTCGCCGTGGCCGACCTCACCTCCTTGCTCGCACCCCTAGGCGCCGCGGCCGCGATCACCTCCGACGGCGACCTGTGGCTGATGGGTGGCACCCGGGACGTGGTGGCCGGGCCGGGCCAGGTGGTGCCGGCCTCCGATGCGATCTGGCGGATCGCGCGGGATGCCGAGGCCCCCTTCCCCACCCTGGTCGGTGCGCTCTCGTCCTCTCCCGGGGTGTCCGACCCACGGGTCTTCCCGTCGATCACGCCGGTGTTCGTCGACGATCAGGAGCTGCTGCTGGTGCTGGGGGGACGGCCGCGGACAGCAGAGCGAGACGGCCGCGACCTCGCCCTGCTCGTCGACCCCACCTCTGCGCTGGTCATCGGCACCTTCCCGACGCTCGAGGGCTTCTCCGAGCACCGCGCACTCCCGCTCGACACCCACCGCGTGCTGCGGATCGGTGGGTTCGACAGCCGGGGTGCCCGCGAGGCCCGCTGGCAGGTGATCGACGCCCTGGCGCGCACCGCGACCGACCCCAGCCCGCTTCCCGGGACCGGAGGATGGTGGCCGGCGATCGCACCGCACCCTGATGGGGGCGCTGTCCTGTGCGGAGGAGCGTCCGGGCGCGACGGCGAGACCGAGCACCTCGGCAGCGCGGCGTGCTTCGCGGTCGATCCCGACGCGTCCCCGCCACTGCGGGACCTGCCCGCCCTCCCCACCGCCATCATCGGAGGGGCGATGGCCGTGCTGTCCGATGGGACGGTGCTGGTCACGGGCGGGGTCGCGGGCCCGCTCGAGCCCGACGCCCTCGCGGTGGCCTCCGACACGATCTGGCTGCTGGCCCCCGACGCGGCCGCGTGGGTCAACGCGGGCAAGATGGCGCGACGACGCGTCCACCATCGGCTGATTCCCCTCGGCGCCAGCGATGTGCTCGCCGTCGGCGGGGTCGAGGCCACCAGCGGCCCGCCCCTGCTCGCGTTGGGACCGGGTGCCGGGCCTGCTGAGCGCATCGACGTCGAGGCGGGCGTCACCCGAGAGCTGCTCGACACGCGCATGCTCGACGGCGCGTGGCCTGCCGTCGCCCAGGGATCGGAGGGACTGCTGGTGGTGGTGCAGGGGGCGTCTGCGCCCGCGGGCCGCACCGAGGGCGGCGAGGCCCTCGGGCTGCTCACGCCCGATCCGTGACCCGTCCCTCCCACGCGGCCAACACCTCGGACGGCACCCAGGACGACACGTCCAGACCTTCCTGCAGGGCCTCCCGGATCGCCGTGCTGCTCACGTCGGGGAAGGTCGGCCGGCCCGGCACCGGCGGGTACCCCGCGCGGCCCACCACCAGCGGATCGTAGGCCGCAGCGATGTGGTCCCAGTCCTTCCACCGGGGGGTGGTCGGCAGCAGGTCGGCGCCGAGGACCAGCCGAAAGCTGCAGTCCGGATGGGCCTCCGCCAGCGTGTCCAGCGTCCGCCGCGTGTAGCTCGTGCCCTCCAGGCGCCCCTCCAGCGTACACACCGACACGCCAGGCCCCACCCGGCGCGCCAGGGCCTCGCACGCCGCCACCCGCTGGGCCCAGGGCGCCATCGCCTTGCCAAACGCATGGGTGTGGGTGGGCAGCAGCCAGACCGCGTCCGCGTGATCGGTCCACAGCACCCACGCCGCCACCATCGCGTGTCCGAGGTGGGGAGGGTCGAAGCTGCCGCCGTACACGGCGATGCGGCGGGGACGGGCCATGCGTGCGGGTTACGCGCGGCGGACGGAGGCGCACGTGCGCATCGGGATCTTCGACAGCGGAATCGGCGGGCTCACCGTGCTTCGCGCGGTCCGACGGGCCCTCCCCGGCCCCGATCTGATCTACCTGGGCGACACCGCACGCCTCCCGTACGGCACCCGGTCCCCGGTCACCGTCATCCGCTACACGATGGCGGTGGCGAGCCACCTGCACGGCCTCGGGATCGACGCGTTGATCGTCGCCTGCAACACCGCCTCCACCCACGCGCTCCCCGCGCTGCGCCAGGCCGGTGCCCAGGTGGGCCTGCCGGTGTTCGGGGTGATCCAGCCCGGTGTGGAGGCCGCCCTCGCCGCCCACCGTCGCGGCGCCGTCGCCATCCTCGGCACCGAGGGCACCGTACGGGGCGGCGCGTACCAGGATGCCCTCGCGTCCCGTGCCCCCGCCCTCCCCGTCCACGCCGTCCCCTGTCCCCTGTTCGTGCCGTTGGTCGAGGAGGGCTGGACCCAGGGTCCCGTGCCCGAAGCGATCGCGCGCGCGTATGTCGGCCACCTCGACGGCGTCGCCGACGTCGCGATCCTCGGCTGCACCCACTACCCCCTGCTGCAAGACGTCCTCGCCCAGGTCCTGCCCGGCACCCGGCTCGTGGACAGCGCGGAGGCCACCGCCACCGCCGTTCGGGCCGCGCTGGGCGACGCCGAGGGCGGCGGCACCACCCGCTTCCTCGTCACCGACCACGTCGAGCGGTTCCAGCGCGTCGGCGCCACGGTCCTCGGGCAGCCCCCCACC
>JAUHWK010000300.1 GCA_030424555.1 bacterium
ACCCGAGATCCGCCGTCAACCCGGGCGATCTACAGCCAGGTCGGAGGCCGGATCTCGATCAACCGGCGGTTGACGGTCGGTTTCGCGGGTGGCGCGGGGCGGTGGGTGTCGAAGGTGGGCGGGGGTCGCTCGTAGCCCTACCAACTGTCCGCGTGACTGGTACGCCGCAGCCGATGGAGCCGTGTCCTCGACCAACTCTCCCTCGTAGACCTGCTCTCGCTTGTCCTGAATCAGTACCACGCGCATCTTGGCCTCCATGAGCCGTCCAACTGTGGCGACCTTTGGAGGTCATACCCCGGGATCGGGACCGTTGCGTCCGTAAGGTTAAACAGGCGTCCAGTGTCGGAGGCCAGGATCGTATTGCCTTGGACGCTGACCAAGTTTCGGCTCCTCGGTCCACCGGAAGGCAGGAATCAACCTCTCGGTGACCCACCTCGCCCCTTCGGACCACCCCCTCCCTGGGGCACACCTCGGGGGGTTGGTGGCCCGTCGAGGTGTTGGGACCGGTGAACGACGCGTCGGAGGTGACGTTGTCGGCTCTTCACCAGGCGCCCCGTCCGCTGAGGACGGCCGGTAGGGTGCGCAGCAGCAGGGCAAGGTCCAGCGCGAGCGTGGCCTCGTCAACGTACCGGAGGTCCATCCGCAGCCAGGTCGCGCCGTCGAGTTCGGAGCGTCCCGAGACCTGCCAGATCCCGGTCATCCCGGGGCGGACCTCCAGCCGCCGGCGTGCGTCGTCGCGCCAGGCCTCCACCTCGTCGAGGGCAGCGGGCCGATCCCTCTCCTTGGCGCCATCTCGCTGGACGGCATCGGTCCGATGACGACGGTGGAGGCCGGGGCGACAGGCGACGTGTTCGTTGCCTACGTCGCGCAGCTCCTCGCACCCACGCGCCAGTCCGGAGACCTGGTCGACCGGGACAACCTGGGGCCCCCAAGGACGCCCGGACCACGCTGCTCATCGAGGCCGGTTGCGCCAAGGGCGTTGTCCAGCCGCCGTACTCGGCCGAGTTCAACCCCATCGAGCTCGCTTGGTCCACGCTCGAGGACGTCCTTCGTGCCGCGGGTGCCAGGACCCGTGAAGCCGTGGACGACGCCATCGCCTGGGTAGCGTCCTTCATCACCCGCGACGACGCCAGAGGATGGTTCCGACACGGAGGACGGATCGTCGCATGAACTGCCTACCGACCAGCCCGATCGGCGCGATGACTGATTCTGAACGGTTGTGTGGTCCAGGCAACAGGTGTCCGAACAAGTTTTCATCTCCGTAGAGGGCGGTGGACTACGCTGGAAACACAGGAGGTGGCCGATGCGTGTTTCACCGATCGGTCGGGTTGTCGGCCTGTTTGCGCTCGGAGGCTGTGGTGCGGGCGCCATGGCGCTCTTGGTACGAGAGCTGCCGTCAGGGGACCCCATCGACCAGGCGGCCGATGAACTTCCGCTGGTCGAGGCCCCCAGCGCCCCGTGGCCCGATGCCTGGCGGGTGCCTGCTGATCGGACCCCGGCGCCGTGGGAGACCGTCGAGTTTCCGGACCCTACAGACCTGCTGGCCCGGCTGAACGCCGATGTCATGGTGGCGACGGTTGACGAGGGCGCGACCCTGCGCGTCTTGGATGACCGGTTGACGGGGGTGGAGCCGTCTCCGGACGGTCGGTGGATCGCGATCGGGAGGGACGTGCCGGCTCTGGTGCGGGTGTCGACCGGAACCGTCGAGCGCGAGTTGCTCGACCAGGCCGGGTGTGTGCCGAGGGCATGGGACGGCGCGGGAGAGCGCGTCCTGCTTGGCTGTTCGCGGCACGGTGGGAAGACACGGTATGCGGTCTGGACCGTGGCGGATGACGGCATCGTGGAGGTCCCTCTGGACGTTTGGTCGGAGCGGGCGAGTTGGGTGCCGACCGTGAACTCATGGTGGTTGGACCCCGACTACAACGCGTCGGGAGGATGGTTGACGCCCTCGGGGGAGTGGACGCCGGAGGCAGTGTCGGTGGCGGACCCCCGCGGAACGGGGACCATTGAGCATGGCCTCGATGTGCTGTTCTCGGCCGACGGGACCGCCACCATGGCGTACCGGGCCGGGTACCGTGGGACCGGCGTCGTGCGCCTGTGGGACGGGGAGCGCTATCGATCAACCGGGGGCGATCTACCTGACAGCCTGTTCGATGGGTATGGTTCCGTCATTGCCCTGCTCGACGGCGGCGTGCTGTTTTCCACGACCGGGTCGAGGCCGGCCACTGCGTATGCGGCCGATGGCACGTTGCTGTGGAAGCCCAATGAGGAGCAACGACCACGGTATCGTAAGGGCGCTGTGGCCTTTGCCGCCGCGACCGGGCGTTGTCCCGGTGTGGGTACGACAGTGCTCGACCCCGGGAGTCCCGCGAGTCGAGTGGATCGCGTCTCCTCGGATGGTCGTGTCGGGGTGTCCGGCCCGCTCGGCGTGCACATGGCCAGCGGCGACGGGTTCCAGCTGCCGGGCGGCCCATCGATGCGCCGGACGGTCGCACCTGTGGACGCCCATCGCGTGCTCGTGCACGCCCACCGTTTCGTCGGGCTCTTCGATACCCGGGTCTCCCGCTTCACCTGGGCTCGGGGCGATGCGACGGTCCTGTGGCAGGAGGGAACGTCCGTGGTGGCGACCTGGGAGGGGCATACGTGGCGTCTTGACCTCAAGGCGTGGACGGCGCGACGGGTGCCCGGCACCGCGTCCGTCACCGGGGACAGCCTGTTCGTTCGGCCGGACGCGTGGTCGGGGTGGTTCGAGGACCTCGACGGGCGCCCCATCCGGCGGGTGGACATCGTCCATCCGGAGCCGGAAGCCCCTCAACCTCGCAAATGGGGCGAGGCGGTCGGCGCTCACCACCAGGCGGGCTGGGTGTCTTGGCCCGTCGGAGAGGACCTGCTTGTCGTGAGCCGGCACGACCCGCAGCAAGCGCTGCGCATCCCTGCCGGGGTCGAGACCTTCGGATTCCGCGAAGCCCATCCTTTCTGCGGCACCGGCTACATCCCCCCGGCCGTCGGCTGGCGAGCCCCCGACAAAGGGGCCCTGTACCTGTTGTCTCCGGCGGGGTCCCTGCATGTGCTGCGTGCGGCGCCCGAGTTCATTGTGCGTGGGGCCGCGAACATGTTCTACCGTTCGGGAGAGCCTGCCACTGTGGACGAGATCGATCGATGGGACGCGACGTTGCGGGCGCCGACGCAGCGACTCGACTCGAGACGATTCGACCGGCCCGACCACCGGTCCAAGGTGGTTGTTCATCCGTTGGGTGCGCGACCGAGCGCCACAGCGCCCCCGCGTGCGGCCGCGCCGTTGCCTCCGATGGTGGCGCTCCTGCCCTCGGTCGAGCCGCAGAGAACGCCTGCGACCGCGGCGGTGGACCTGCGGATGCTCCCCGGCGACGGGTGGGTGTGGTTCGAGCGCGAGACCCAGGCGACAGGGCGGGATCCACGCGGAATGGTCGTGGTCGAAGGAGGCGGCGGGCCCGTCCGGCCGACGCCGCTGCAGACCCCGGTCGAACCGCTGGGCGCCCCGCCGCCGGTGGCGTTCGGGCCGTGCCCGTGGGACGCGCCGTAGACCGCGAGGCGCGGATGATCAGGGTACCTGGCGGGTACCCGCGGGAGCCGGGCCAGCTCAGGACGGGGCGATCGCGACCGCGGGGCGGCTCGTGTCGCGTGGGGCCCGGGGTGGAGGACTGCTTGGACGGGCTGGGTCCCCACGACGCCACCCCTGCGCTGGTCCCTCCATGAAGATCGAGGGTCCAGCTTCTCTGTCGTGTAGCCAGCGACGATTCGCAGCTCGGAACAGGGGGACTGGGGGTGGTCCCGAAGGCTGCGACCAGGCAGCGGGACGACGATCGGCCTGGGCCATGGGACCGCCGGTGCGAGAGGTCGTGTCCCAACCCCTCGGCCTTGGGCCCCAGGGCGTTCGTCCGCTCAGGCCATGCCTGTTGCTCCGAAATCGTACAGGCTTGGCCGAACACAGAAGCGGGCTTGCCCCCGCTACCCGCCAAACGGTGCGAGCCGCCATCGAGTCCGCCGGGCCACCGAACACGATGCCGGTCATTGTTCTGGAGTAGTTCATGCGCGTCAACCTTGAGACCGATGGGTATGTCATTCAGTAGCGCGAATCGTACATGATGATCGCTGTCCGGATGCTGCGGGACCACCTCACGCGGCATCGTGATGTGTCCGATGGTCTAAGAACCTGGGTTCACCGTGTGTTCGGTGAGCTGTGCATCGATCGATACGTTGATCGGACGTTGGAGATCGATCGTGGACCGTTCTTCGCCTCCCGCCAGCTCCGGCGCGAGATCGCGGGCTACGCACGCTTGGTCGCTGACAGCGTAGAGGAGGAAGGTGGGCGTTTCCCAGCGCAGATGGTCTGGGTGGACATGCAACAAGCGCATGGGACCGCGATGCATCACCGCGGTTGGAGTTCGGAGGATGCCGCGTTCGTGCTCCGGTCGATTGCCGAGTTCCTCGAACGTCACGCCAACTGACCTGTCGGCCTGACCCACCTCGCCCCTTCGGACCACGACCTCCGTGGGAGACGCCACGCTTGACCCGCTCCTGTTCCGGAATCCAATGCGGTGGCTCGCGATTCAGGCGCCAAGTCACGACCCGACGCAGCCAGGGTTTGAAGCTGGAAATTCTAGGGGATGACTCAGGTCCACGAACACACTGTAGAGCGTATTCTCGGCCACAACCGGCTGTTCGGCCGTGCAGATCGCGACGCCTTCATCCCGTCGAAGTTGGAGTTCGTTTCCGGAAGCGATTCCCTCCCCTCCGAAGTGCTCGCGTCCGCTACTATCACCTACTCCCGTTGCTTGAGGATGCCGAGGCACAAGCAGTCTATGCGGTGGTTGGATTCATGAAGAAGAGCGTGGCCAGGGCGAGGGGGTGGTCGTCAAGTATCCTCGTTCACCGAACGACACCGTGTTCTCTTGGCGGCGAAGAGGGCCAAGGTGATGACGAACGTTGGTATGGATACGTCGCCGACGGGTACGAACTTGTTGAAAGAGTGGGGGTTCGAGTGGAATCCCACGAAACGATATACACGGTGGAGGCGCCATGAAGCAAATATCCTGGGCGTACCTTTGGGCGGCTACTCTCCCTATTCTCCTTGGCGCGGGATGCACACG
>JAUHWK010000301.1 GCA_030424555.1 bacterium
AGCCTGGATGCCCTGCCGCCGTTCCGCGGGCATGCGATCCTCGACGCCTGGCACCTGCCGGCCAATCTGTCGCCCCCTGGGCTCACGATCGTGTTCAGCCGTCGGGCGGGATGCGTGCGCGTGTGCGTGGCCTCGGAACCTTCGGTGCTGGATGCGGCCGGCCGGGAGGCGCTCGCCACCGCGATCCGGGACGTGCTGTGTGGGGAGGCCCCGTGACCCCTTCGGTCGTCCATGCGGACGTCGTGGTCGTGGGGGCCGGCTCGGCGGGCGTGGCGGCTGCGGTCGCGGCGGCGGGGGAGGGCGCGCGGGTCCTGCTGCTGGAGAAGCTCGGGTTCTGTGGTGGGCAGGCGGTGTCGGCCTACGTCGGGACGGTCTGCGGGTCGTACCTGCGCACGGAGACCGACCTCCCTGTGTGGGCCTGCGGGGGCTGGCCTCGGTGGACCACGGAAGCGCTCGCGCGCGCCTGCGGGACTCGGCCGGCGCGCACGCCCGAGGGGCTGTGGTTCCTTCCCTACATGCCGTTCGCCCTCCGCACCGTGCTGGACGATGCGGTGCGGGAGGCGGGCGTCGACATGCTGTTTCACGCGACGGTCCACGGGGCCCGGGCGGGGGAAGACGGCTGGATCCTCGACGTGCTCGCGTACGATCGTCCGTGGGAGGTCCGGGCGGCGGCGGTGGTGGATGGGACAGGGCACGCGACCGCCGCGATCGCCGCGGGGGCGGAGCCGCTCGGACACGACGAGCCCCTGCAGGCGCCAGCCTACGTGCTGCACGTGGCGGGGCTGCCCCGTGGGGTGGGGGACGCGGCGTTCAAGATGACCCTCCTCCGAGCGCTCACCCGCGGGGTGAAGGCAGGCGTGTTGCCGGACGATGCCCTGGCGCTCAGCGTGGTGCCGGGCTCGCGGCGCGGGTCCCGGGCGGCCTTCAAGCTGGGGCTCCGGGGCACCCTCGCGGACGATCCGCGGGTGTTCTCGGACTGCGAGCTCCGGGCGCGGGCGTTGGCGGACCAGGTCGTTCGCTGGCTGGCGCGAGAGGAGCCGGGGTTCGGGGAGCTGGTGGTGGTGGATGCCGCGCCGCAGGTGGGGCTGCGGAGCGGACGCCGGGCGCGCACCCGGGTGGTGTGCACCGCCCAGGATTTGACCCGCCACGGCCCCCGTCCCGACGGCGTGGCCCACGCTGCGTGGCCGGTCGAGCGGTGGGGCGCGGACGCCCGGCCCCGCCTGGACCTGCTGCCCGAGGGGGCTGTGTGGGAGATCCCGGCCGGCGCGCTGGAGGTGGCGGGCTTGGATGGCGTGTACGTGGCGGGTCGAACCCTCGGTGCGGACGAGCAGGCGCTCGGGTCCGCCCGGGTGATCGGGACCTGCTGGCAGACGGGCACGGCGGCCGGACGTCTCGCCGCGGGCTACACGCGCGGGACGCCCAGGGCCACGGTGATCGCCGGGATTCGGGCGTCGCTCGAACTCGACGGAGGCCAGGCCGGGTGAGCAGGGTGAGTCGCGTGAACATCCACGAGCTGGTGCAGCGGGCGGCGACCCAGTGGCCGGACCGACCCGCCCTGTTCGACGACCAGGGCACGATCACGTTCGCCCAGCTCGGCGAGGACGCCGAGGCGCTGCGCGTCCAGCTGCTCGAGGCCGGGGTGGGGCCTGGGCTGGGGGTGGGCGTGATGTGCCGCAACGGGCGCGAGTTCGTGGCGGCGGTGTTCGCGGCGGCCGGAACGGGGGCGGTGGTGATGCCCAGGCCCCACACGCTGCCCGCGCCTGCCATCGCCGCGGAGCTTGCCCGTGTCCCGCTCCACGCCGTGATCGACGACCGGAGCGGGGCGGTGCCGGTGGATCGCGAGGGGACCGATCTCTCGCTCACCCACGGCCGGCCGCTGCGGCTGGCGTTCACGGGACGGGACCGTGCCGACGCGTTCGCGCCCCACCTTCCCGACGCGGCCTTTGTGCGGTTCACCAGCGGCACGACCGGGGTGAGCAAGGGCGTCGTCGTGGGGCACGCAGCGGTCGCGGCGCGGACCGAGGCTGCCCAGCAAGCCCTGGGCCTGGACGGCGCCCGCGACGTGGTCGTGTGGGTGCTGCCGATGGCGTACCACTTCCTCGTCAGCGTCGTGATGTACGTGCGGTACGGCATCCCGATCGCGGTGTGCGACCAGCTGATGGCCTCGTCGATCCTGGACACGACGACGCGCCATGGCGGCACGGTGCTGTACGCCGCGCCCACGCACTACCGGCTGCTGGCCGCCGATGCGTCTGGCCGTCGGCTCGAGGGCCTGCGGATGGCGATCAGCACCTCGACGGCGCTGCCGGCCGACGTGGCCGAGGCCTTTGAGGGTCGGCATGGCGTCCCGGTGCGCCAGGTGTACGGCATCATCGAGATCGGCCTGCCCAGCGGCAACCTGTCGGGGACGGCCCCGCCGGACAGCATCGGGGTCCCGCTGCCAGGCCACGGGGTCGAGGTGGTCGACGACGCGGGCGAGCCGGTGGCGGACGGCGTGGTCGGCCACCTCGTGATGCGGGGACCTGGGGCGTTCGACGGGTACCTCGACCCCCCGACCACCCGCGACGATCACCTGCGCGATGGCTGGTTCTGGACCGGCGATCTGGCGCAGCGCCTCCCGGGCGGGGCGTTCCGGGTGTGTGGGCGCCGCAAGTCGATGGTCAATGTCGCGGGGCTCAAGGTGTTTCCCGAGGAGGTCGAGGCGGTGCTCGACGCCCACCCGTCTGTCCTCGCCTCCCGGGTGAGCGGCCAGGACCACCCGCTGATGGGGGAGGTCGTGGTCGCCGACATCGTGCCGGCACCGGGAGAGACCGTGGCGCTGGTCGCCCTGCGTCGCTGGTGCCGAGACCGGCTCGCGGCCCACAAGGTGCCGCACGCGATCCAGGTCGTGTCTGCGCTTCCCCGAACGGCCACGGGCAAGGTGTCCCGGGCGGAGACGACGTGACCCCCCCAGCGCCCGGGTCGACCTGGCGGTGGGTGGTGATCCACGGCGATGCCTCCGCGATCGGCCTAATCGCGTGCTTGGGCGGCGCAGGGCTGTCGGTGGCGGCGTTCGCAGCCGGATGGCCCCTTGGCTGGGCAGCGCTCGGGCTGGCGCTCGCCTCCGGAGGGACCGCGCTCGTGGCGTGGACCCGTCGGGCGTGGCTCGCGCTGCTGGACGACGTGCGGGCGCGGCACGCGGGCGACGAACCAGGGGACAGCCCCGTCCCCTGGGTGGCGGACCGGGTCTGGCGGGAGGCCAACGGGTTCGATCCGGTGCTCGACGCCCCCATGGTGCTGCGGGCCGAGGTCCAGCCATCGCTGCGCGTGTACCCGCACGATGAGGGCCCGGCCGTGGTGGACCCGGTGCTCCGTCCGGTCTCCGACGCCGAGCGGGAGCTTCAGCCCGCGCAGCCGATCGCCGAGGGCACGCCGCCGCCTTCTGCGGACGCGGACGGCCTGCGCGCGTCGCTGGTGGGCACCCCAGGCCGGTTTGTCGTGTTGGGGCCCCGATGGCCGGTGTGCTGTGGGCGGCTCTCGACGCTGACGGCCCGCACACCCCGCGCCGATGAGCGCGCAATCACGCTGCCCGCCCAGGGCATGGCGGATGGTGACCCCCACACCCCGCCGGGCCTGCACACCTATGCGTGCCCAGCCTGCGGGCGCGTGTGGCGGACCCACCCCACCTGGTCCGGAGACTGAGGGGACCGGGGACGGAGCGCAGTCCTCGACGGATCCGACGGGCGCTTCGGGTGGGTGCGACGGAATGAGGACACATGGTTCGCGAATCATGCGCCATGGTTCGGCGTTCTTCCTGCGCTCCTCGGCGGCGTGGCGCAGGCGGGCCAGAAAGCGCGTGACAGGCCGGTGGCGCGGGCATAGGGCGGGCGCCCGCCCGGAGGCCGCATGGACGGGGTCTTGATCCTCGAAGACGGCCGACGCTTCGTCGGCCGTGGGTTTGGCGCGCAGGTCGCACGAGTCGGGGAGGCCGTCTTCAACACGGCCATGACCGGCTACCAAGAGATCCTCACGGATCCGTCCTACGCCGAACAGATCATCACGATGACGTCGCCGCACATCGGCAACACCGGCGTCAACCTGGACGATCCCGAGTCGCCCAAGGTGTGGGCGAGCGGGTTCATCGTTCGCGAGCCGTCGCCGCTGGTGAGCAACTGGCGCGCGACGTCCGACCTGGACGCGTACCTCGTCGAGCACGGGGTTCCCGGCCTGTGTGACCTCGACACCCGCGCGCTGGTCCGTCACCTGCGAGACCGCGGTGCGATGAAGGCGGTCCTCGCCGCGGGCGACCACGATCCCCAGGCCCTGCAAGCCATGCTGGACGCGTGGCCGGGGATGGAAGGACGGGCGCTCGGCTACGAGGTCGGGTGCCGCGCCGCGTACGAGCATGCGGTGCCTGCGGATCCGACGTGGCGCGTCGCGGTCCTCGACGGTGGCTGCAAGACCAACATTCTCGACCTGCTGGCTGCCACGGGCGCGTACGTTCGGGTCCACCCGATCGACAGCGACCCGTCCACCTGGACCGAGGGCGTCGACGCGGTGTTCGTCAGCAACGGCCCCGGAGACCCCGCGGCGCTGGCGGCCACGGTCGAGCGCCTCCAGGGCCTCGTCGGCACCATCCCGCTGTTGGGCATCTGCCTGGGCCACCAGCTGCTGGGGCTCAGCCTCGGGGCGTCCACCTACAAGCTCAAGTTCGGGCACCGCGGCGCCAACCAGCCGGTGCGGGACGAGCGCGACGGCCGGGTGGAGATCACCAGCCAGAACCACGGGTTCGCGGTGAACGCCGACAGCCTGCGCGCCGTCGGCGCCGAGATCACCCACACCCACCTCAACGACCACACCGTGAGCGGGTTCTGGCACCAGGCCAAGCGCGTGTTCGCCGTGCAGTACCACCCCGAGTCCAACCCGGGGCCGCACGACTCCCGCCACCTGTTCCAGCAGTTCCAGCGCTTCGCGATGGAGGCCCGGTGACCGAGCCAGCCCCCCGTACCCGGCCCACCCGTCTGCCTGAAGGCTCCACGATCCTCGTGATCGGCTCCGGTCCGATCGTGATCGGCCAGGCCTGCGAGTTCGACTACTCCGG
>JAUHWK010000302.1 GCA_030424555.1 bacterium
CCTTCTCCCGCGTGACGAGGGCGGTGCCGGGTGAGCCCTTCACCGGCCGGAGGTCTCGGACCCTGGCGTACTGGACGTCGTGGGCTTCGCCCCTGGGCACCCGGCCCTCCCGCAGGAGCAGCCGGGCGGCGGCCAGGAGCAAGTCCAGCGGTGGCGTGTCGTCCGCGTCGTCGCGGGGAAGGATCGCGTGGGCGCCCGGCGCACCGCGGCGATGCAGCCACCAGTCCCGGCCCCGTGCCCGACCGAACGTGAGCGCATGGTTCGCCTTGGCGCTCCGGCCCATCCACACGTGCTCGCCCCGGGGGCCCTCCCACGTCTCCCAGGGATCCGCGGGTGCCGCGGTGGGGCGGCCTTGCTCGTAGGGAGGCAGGCCGTGCGCCTGGATCAGCGAGGCCAGGCCCGCCCGATCGGCCGTGGCGACGGCCGCGATGGCTGCCTCCAGGCGCTCGTGCTCGGCGTGCGCGTCTGCGATGCGCGTCGCCAGGTCGTCCCGGGCCCCCTCCAGCCTGCGGGCGGTGGCGTACCGACGCTCCATCGCCTCTACGGGCTTGAGCGCCGGGTCGAGGACGAGGGTCAAGGGCGGGCTCTCGCCGTCGGGGTGGGGGAGCGTCACCTCGGTCATCCCCTTGCGCAGGGTGTGCAGGGCGCCCGCGAGCGCGTCGGCCTCCAGCCTCAGCTGGTCGACGCGGGTGAGCCGGGCCGCGTCCTCGGTGAGGGCCGACACCAGTCGCCGAGCTCGCTTGCGCCGGGCGGACAGGGCGCGCCGGACATGGGTGCGCCGCCGGTCGAGCGCGGCCTCGCGGGCCCAGGCCCCCAGCACACGTCCTGCTGCGGCATCCCACGACTCCGCCGGGCCCGGGGTGAACCGGGGGGGCGAGGCGTCCGGGCGGCCGTCGGGCATCGCGGGGAGGGCTGGCGGGGCGGGGCCTTCCGACGACGCCACCACCACGCCCTGCGCCACCAGCCAGATGCCGCCACCCCGCCCGAGCAGGCGCGCGTGCAGGGTGTGGATGCCCACGTCGATCTCCACCACCCGGTCCTCGCCCACGAGCGCGATCCGATCGATGGTTCCATGCAGGCGGGACCGCAGGAGGCCCTGGAAGCTGTAGGGCGTGCGTGGGTTGCGGGGCGGGCGGTCTGTGGTCACCAGACGGGCATCCGGCCACGTCTCGACCCACAGGTTCGTCCCCATGACGTCGAGCACGAGCGAGGTCGGGGAGGGGACGCGGACGCCCGAGATCGGACGCCCGACCAGGCGCTGCAGGTCCGCGACGACGTGGCGGAGCTCGGAGAGAAGGATAGCGGCGTCGCTGGCCATGGATGTCCGGAGGCGTGGTGCTCGCGTGGATCATGGTGGCGATCGCCACCGCGGGGGCGCCGTACCTGGAATCGGATCCGCTTGCCACGCGCGCGGACGCGGCCGCACGGGCCGAAGCCGTCGAGGCCGCCGGGTGCGATGCCAAGGTGGTGCGGCGCTTCCTCCAGGGAGACGGGTGGCGGTTCGTCGTGCGGGTTGCCGGTCCGATCACCGCCCCGTGCCGGGTCGCGCTGGACGCGGTCGACGCACCGCCGGCGTCGGGACGGGAGGACGCGGGGGCGATCGACCCGGACGATCCGGGAGTGGACGAGGGGGGCGTCCCGATGGATGGCGAAGACACCGACGCCGTGGTGGCGACCGGGGACGCCCCGCGCGCCCGAGAGGTCCTGCAGCGCATGGTGCGACGTCATCGGGGGCCGGTCGGGGCGGTCGGCGAGGCCCGCCCGGACGCGGTGGTGTTCCGGTTCCGCCGCCGCGCCCAAGGGCGCGTGATCGATCACGTCTACGCGCGGCGTGGCGACGATCGGTACCTGGAGATCCAGGTCGTCGAGGGGGCGGGGCGGTCCTCGCGGGCTGGCCTGGTCGACGGGTGTCCCTGGTACGACGGCGCCGTCGACCACCCGCTGGATGCCGAGGCGACCGCCCAGGCCTTCGAGCGCTTCAGCCCCGAGCAGGTGCTCGCCTTCGCCACCTCCCTCACCGGCCCGGAGCCCGACCTGCCCGATCCCGACACCCTGCGGGTGGAGCGACCGGCCGGAGAGGGGACGCTCGTGCTCGTGTTCCCTGGGGATCGCGCCGTGCCGCCCCTGAGGATCGAGGTGGACGAGGCGACCTCCCGCGTCGTCTCGGTCTCCCGTGGACCCGCCGAGGTCGCAGTGGTCCGCCGGTACGAGGGCTGGCGCGAGCAGGAGGGGGCTGCGCTTCGTCCGGTCCGGGTGATCACCACCCGAGGCGCCCAGGTGCTCGACGAGCTCGAGATCGAGGAACTCGACGGAGCGCCCGTGCTTCCCGACGAGTGGTTCCCCGCGTGTTCGACCGAGTGATCGCCGCTTGTCCCGGTGGTTTGGACCGGAATCGCCGAGATCGCCCCCATGGGGCTTGACACCCCGCGCGATCCGCCAATAAAGGCGGCGTCGCCGGCCGTAGGGCCCTCGCTGGCGTAGCTCAATTGGTAGAGCTCCTGATTTGTAATCAGGCGGTTGCGGGTTCGAGTCCCATCGCCAGCACTGTTCTTTCCATCTTGTACCAACCCAGTCGTCCGCAGGTGCGCGCGCTCATGCGCCCACCTGCACCACACCCATGGGGGTGTGCCCGAGCGGTCAAAGGGAACGGGCTGTAAACCCGTCGACTCAGTCTACGTTGGTTCAAATCCAACCGCCCCCACCACCTCCGCGACGTGCTAGGCGTCGCGTCTGTCAGCGCGGCCCATCGCGGTCGCACCCAAGCGGGAGTAGCTCAGTTGGTAGAGCATCAGCCTTCCAAGCTGAGGGTCGCGAGTTCGAACCTCGTCTCCCGCTCCATTTCAACGACGCCCATATAGCTCAGGGGTAGAGCGCGTCCTTGGTAAGGACGAGGTCGGCGGTTCAAATCCGCCTATGGGCTCCATCACCACCACAACCCAACCACTCCCCGGTACCGCACCTGCGGGCCGTTCCCTCCACATGGAGACGCGTCATGGCCAAGGCAAAGTTCGAGCGGACCAAGCCGCACGTCAACATCGGCACCATCGGTCACGTCGATCACGGCAAGACCACCCTCACCGCTGCCATCACGCTCACCCTGGCCAAGGCCGGTGGCGCGACCGCGATGAACTACGAGGACATCGACAAGGCGCCGGAGGAGAAGGCCCGCGGCATCACGATCAACACGTCGCACGTCGAGTACGAAACGGAGAACCGTCACTACGCGCACGTCGACTGCCCCGGTCACGCCGACTACATCAAGAACATGATCACCGGTGCCGCCCAGATGGACGGCGCGATCCTGGTCGTGTCCGCGTCCGACGGCCCGATGCCGCAGACCCGTGAGCACGTGCTCCTGAGCCGTCAGGTCCAGGTCCCGTACATCGTCGTGTTCATGAACAAGTGCGACCAGATCGACGACGAGGAGCTCCTGGAGCTCGTCGAGATGGAGATCCGCGAGCTGCTCGAGGAGTACGAGTTCCCGGGCGACGACACGCCGATCATCCGCGGCTCCGCGCTGCTGGCCGTCCAGGGCGACGAGGGCCCCTACGGCACCCCGGCGATCATGGAGCTCATGGCGCAGGTCGACGAGTACATCCCGACCCCCGAGCGCGACGCCGACAAGCCCTTCCTGATGCCGGTCGAGGACGTGTTCTCGATCTCCGGTCGCGGCACCGTCGCCACCGGCCGCGTCGAGCGTGGCATCATCAAGGTCGGTGAGGAAGTCGAGATCGTCGGCATCCGCGACACCGGCAAGACCACGGTCACCGGCGTCGAGATGTTCCGCAAGCTCCTCGACCAGGGCCAGGCGGGCGACAACGTCGGCCTCCTGCTCCGCGGCCTCAAGCGTGAGGACATCGAGCGCGGCCAGTGCCTGGCCAAGCCCGGCTCCGTCAAGCCCCACAAGAAGTTCAAGGCGACGGTGTACATCCTCAAGAAGGAGGAGGGCGGCCGCCACAAGCCGTTCTTCGCCGGCTACCGCCCGCAGTTCTACTTCCGCACGACCGACGTCACCGGCGCCATCACGCTGCCCGCCGACGTCGAGATGGTCATGCCGGGCGACAACATCGAGATGGAGGTCGAGCTCATCGTCCCCGTCGCGATGGAGGAGGGCCTCCGGTTCGCCATCCGTGAGGGTGGTCGCACCGTCGGCGCCGGCGCCGTGGCCAACATCCTCGACTGACACCCGTCACCCCTGACGGTTCCGGCCGGCGTCGCCTCGCGTGACGTCGGCCGGTTCTTTCTCTGGGGATCGGGATCCTCCGCCGATCCGCTTGACCCGTCCCGAGGGCCATGCTAACCGGCACCGGTTCGTGCCTGCGCCCCGTCCTGGAACTGTCATGAAGCGCTCTCGTTACGTGCTGCTCGCGTTCGTCGCCGGTGCCATCCTCATGGGATGGTTGCTCCAGGCGATCTCCGTGTCGGTGCTGGCGCAGATTGAGTACCCGGACACCCGCCTGCTGGGGATCGTCTCGATCTCCGCGCTCGTCGGGCTCCTCGGCGCGGCCGCCACCTTCGCAGCCCTCCTCTCCAACCAGGATGCCAAGCGGTTCACCGACGAAGTCGTCGGCGAGCTCGCCCGGGTCACCTGGCCCACGCGAGAGGAGACCCTTCGCGCCACCACCACGGTCGTGGTCACCACGCTCATGGTGGCGGCGCTCCTCGGGGTCTACGACCTCATCTGGAAGAACCTCGCCGATCTGGTGCTGTTCAACGAAGGCTGAGCCCTCGGCCCATCCTTCTGGAATTCTGTCCTTCCTGTCCTCAGGCGCGCACCAGCGCGGGAGACGACGTCGACGATGACGATGCAGTGGTATGTCGTGCACACGCTCTCCGGATCCGAGGAGAAGGCCGTTCAAGGCCTTCGCCAGCGGATGGAGATGCACCATCTCGAGGACCGGTTCGGGGAGATCCTGGTGCCGGCCGAGGTCGTCGTCGATCCCAAGACCAAGCGCAAGAAGACCCAGCGCTTCTTCCCTGGCTACATCCTCGTCGAGATGCTGTTCGACAACGAGACCTTCCACCTCGTGAAGAACACCCCGCGCGTCACCGGCTTCGTCGGCA
>JAUHWK010000303.1 GCA_030424555.1 bacterium
ACGGATTCGGCCCACCGGCTCCCCGAAGGTGGGGTGCCCGTGGGCCGCGCGCTCCGACACAGCCGCCGCCCCGCGATCGGGACGGCGCCGCGGGTCGGTCAGTCCGAGTCGCCGGAGAACTCGAAGTCCTCGCCGTCGGTTTGGCCGCTCAGCAGCTCGTAGTTGATCCGGATCTTGCTCTGGGGCGGCGGCACGTAGGACGGCAGCTCGATGGAGTTGCGGGCCGGCTTGTACAAGAACTCGAAGCACGCAGCGGCGCCGAGCTCCTCACAGGCGAAGTCCACGTCGTCCTGATCGTAGGGCTCGGGGAGCGTGGCCACGTCGATGCCCTCGATGATCGCGCCATCCGGGGTCTCGACCACGACAGTGATCGTGCCCGGCGTGGGCACCTCGCTCAGGAAGTACTCGCGGCGCAGGGCGGAGGCGAGCAGGCCCAGGTTCTCGAGCAGCTCGGTCCAGTCCTCCTGGCAGATGCTGAAGAACTGACCGGGGGTGCGGCCATCGGCATCGCGCTGGCCCACGCCCGCGACGATGGTGTGGTACGGCGTGCCGGCCTCGGCGCCGTCGAAGGCGCCCCCGCCGCTGCTCTGGCAGCCACCCGGGACCGGGCCCGCGATCGCGGAGAAGGACACGGGGATGTCGGCGTCGTTCTTCTTCTGGTTGAGCCAGCTGATGAACTCCGGCACGGTCTGACCGAAGCCGGACCCGAAGGTGTAGGAGGAGTCCGGCTCGTCGGTGACGACGATGAGGTGCAGCGAGGCATCGTCGCGGTAGAAGCCCGCGTTGGCGTTCTGCTGCTTGGGCGCCGGCATCTCGATGGCGCGGTAGGCCGCCGCGGAGGCCTGCTCGTCGGCCGAGCCGCTCGCGCCGAGCTGGGCCATCTGGCCGAAGATGGCGACCGGGTCCTGCACGTCGGGCGTGATGTACCGGTACGTGCCAACCGACCGGAGCGCGCCGTTGAGGCCCGAGCCGGTGGTGTCCGTGGAGGTGACACCGATGTGGTAGTCCAGCCCCGACTCCAGGAAGAACTCCATGAACGCCGGGAAGTTCTCGGCGAGCTTGGCCTGCTCGTCCGCCATGGAGCCGGAGTTGTCGATCACCCACAGGATGTCGACCTCGGGCTTGGTCACCTGGGTGATCTCGTCGGTCTTCTCGGGCGGGGCCAGATCCGGCTTCTCGCCGGTCCCGGAGAAGTTCCCCGCGTCGCGGATGGTGAGCTCGTTGTCGCAGGCCAGTGCGAGAACGGCGACGAGCGCGAGCGAACGACCTTGCATGGGGAGACCTCCGGATCCAGCCCGTGACGACGCAGCAATCTACACGATCGTGCAACAGCCGCGCAACCCGTGTGCACCGGATCTGACCTGCGATTCACCGGCGCTGGACCAACCTGACCGGATCCGTCATCGTTCGAGCCCATCCTGGGCATTGTCCGCAACGCGCGCAAAGCCCCGTGTTACCTGCCGCCGCTCCGGCGCTCCCAGCGCCGACGTCACCCCTGGCCCCCCTCGCACGCCCCACGCCTGCCCCACCTGCCCCCCCTCGGGCCGGTCCCGCCCCGGACGCCTCGGGCGACCCCATGGCGTCCCCATCCCGGCGGATCCACCGACCCGAAGCGGCACGCGCGGCACGGCCCACGCGGAGACCCGATGACGACCCCGCCCACCACGACGCTCGACCGCGTCGTCGTCCGCTTCGCCGGCGACTCCGGCGACGGCATGCAGCTCGCCGGCACGCAGTTCACCCGCACCTCCGCGCTGGAGGGCAACGACCTCGCCACCCTCCCGGACTTCCCCGCCGAGATCCGCGCGCCGGCCGGCACGCCCGAGGGCGTGTCCTCGTTCCAGATCCAGCTCGCCAGCCACGAGATCTTCACGCCCGGCGACATCGCCGACGCCCTCGTGGCACTCAACCCCGCCGCCCTCACGGTCAACCTCTCCGCCGTGCGCGAAGGCGGGCTGGTGATCGTCAACACCGACAAGTTCGGCAAGATCGATCTAGAGAAGGCCCGGCTGTCGTCCAACCCGCTGGAGGACGGCTCCCTCGAGACCTGGCGTGTCATCCCCGCCCCGATCTCCTCGCTCACCTTGGAGGCCGTGGAGCCGTTTGGGCTCGGTCGCAAGCATGCAGACCGCTGCAAGAACTTCTTCGCGCTGGGCGTGGTGTACTGGCTGTACGGGCGGCCGCTCGACGTCACCGAGGCGTGGATCACCAAGAAGTTCAAGGCGCCGTTCGACGACGCGAACCTCGCCGCGCTGCGGGCCGGTCACGCCTGGGCCGAGACCTCCGAGCTGTTCCAGGACCACTACGAGGTCCCCAAGGCGTCCCTGCCCACCGGCACGTACCGCAACCTCACGGGCAACATGGGCATCGCGCTGGGCCTCGCCGCCGCCGCGATCACGTCCAAGCGCACGGTGTTCTACGGGACCTACCCGATCACCCCCGCCAGCGACATCCTGCACGCCCTCGCCCCCTTCAAGAACTTCGGCGTGGCCACGTTCCAGGCCGAGGACGAGATCGCCGCCGTCTGCGCCGCGATCGGGGCCAGCTACGGCGGTTCCATCGGCGTCACCGGCACCTCCGGCCCGGGTCTCGCGCTCAAGGCCGAGGCGATCGGACTCGCCGTGTGTACCGAGCTGCCGCTGATCGTGGTCAACGTGCAGCGCGCGGGCCCCAGCACGGGCATGCCCACCAAGACCGAGCAGGCCGACCTCCTCCAGACCATGTACGGCCGCAATGGCGAGGCCCCCCTGGCCGTGCTCGCCGCCAGCCGCCCGTCGGACTGCTTCGAGGTCGCGCTGGAGGCCGCCCGCTTGTCGCTCAAGTACCGCACCCCGGTGATGGTCCTGAGCGACGGCTACATCGCCAACGGCGCCGAGCCGTGGCCCGTCCCCGATGTCACGGCCCTGCCGTCCATCGCGGTCGACAATGCGCCGCCCCGTGGGCCCGACGACCCGCCGTTCCTCGCCTACGCGCGCGACCCGGAGACCCTCGCCCGCCCGTGGGCCGTGCCGGGCACGCCCGGCCTGGAGCACCGCATCGGCGGCCTGGAGAAGGACGACGGCACGGGCAACGTCTCGTACGACCCCGCCAACCACGAGAAGATGAGCCGGCTGCGCGAGGAGAAGATCCGCCGGATGCAGCAGGACATCCCGCCGACGGCGGTCCACGGCACGGCCGACGGCGTCCTGGTCATCGGCTGGGGCTCCACCTTTGGCGCGATCCGCACCGTGGTCGACCAGCTCCTGGCCGACGGCGAGCGGGTGGCCCACGTCCACCTGCGGCACATCAACCCGTTCCCGGCCGACCTCGGCGAGCTCCTCGCCCGCTACGACAAGGTCCTGGTCCCCGAGCTCAACCTGGGCCAGCTCAGCCGCCTGCTGCGCGCCGAGTACCTGGTCGATGCCGTCTCGGTCAGCAAGATCCAGGGCCAGCCCTTCAAGACCACCGAGCTCAAGCAGCGCATCACCGCCCTGATGGGCTGACCACCCGGTCGCGCGTCGGCCTCACCGCCGGACGCCCCCTTCCCCACTTCTTCCTCGAGGCCCCGCCATGACGATCCAGCCGCCGGCGTACAGCAAGAAGGACTTCATGTCCGACCAGATCATCCGCTGGTGCCCGGGCTGCGGCGACTACTCGATCCTCAGCCAGGTCCAGACGGTGTTCGCGGGGCTCGGCATCCCCAAGGAGCAGTTCGCGGTGATCAGCGGGATCGGCTGCTCCAGCCGGTTCCCGTACTACATGGACACCTACGGGTTCCACACGATCCACGGCCGCGCGCCCACGTTCGCCACGGGCCTCAAGGCCACCCGACCCGATCTGCACGTCTGGGTGATCACCGGCGACGGCGACGGCCTGAGCATCGGCGGCAACCACTTTGCCCACGTGCTGCGCCGCAATGTCGACGTGAACGTGCTGCTGTTCAACAACCGCATCTACGGGCTCACCAAGGGCCAGTACAGCCCCACGTCCGAGGTCGGCAAGCGCACCAAGTCCACCCCGATGGGCTCCCTCGATGCCCCGTTCGAGCCGCTGCGCTTCGCCCTCGGGTCCGGGGCCTCGTGCATCATGCGCTCGATCGACATCTTCGCCCCGCACCTGCGCGCCCAGGTCGAGGCTGCCCACCACCACACGGGCACGGTGCTCCTCGAGATCTACCAGAACTGCAACATCTTCAACGATGGCGCGTTCGCGGACTTCACCGACCGCAAGGTGCGCGACGAGCGCGTCCTGTACCTGGAGGACGGCCAGCCGTTGGTGTGGGGCAAGGCCGCCCGCCGAGGCCTCGTGTTGGACGGGCTCGCCCTCAAGGTGGTCGAGCTGGGCGACGAGGGCGGCGAGGACCAGGTCCTGCGCCACGACGCGTCCAACCGCATGCTCGCCCAGCTGCTCGTCGACATGGACCCGGCCGCTGGGTTCCCCGTCGCGATCGGCACGTTCTTCGCGGAGCACCGCACCCCCTACGACGTCGCGTTCCAGGAGCAGCTCGCCGAGGCCACCGAGCGCCTGGGTGCGGGCGACCTGCAGAAGCTGCTGAACGCCGGCGACATCTGGTCCGTGTCCTGACGATGACGACCCTCGCCCCGGTCCACACCCTCGACGCCACCGTCGCGGGCCGCATCCGGGGAGTGCTGTGCGACATCGACGACACGCTGTCGTGGGAAGGCCGGCTCGTCCCGGCCGCCTTCGACGCGCTGGCCCGGCTGCAGCAGGCCGGTCTCAAGGTGGTGCCCGTCACCGGGCGTCCCGCAGGGTGGGTGGACCACATCGCGCGCATGTGGCCCGTCGACGCCGTGGTGGGTGAGAACGGGGGCCTGTGGTTCCGGATGGAGGGGGGCCGGCTGGTCCGTCGGTTCTGGCAGGACGCCGACACCCGCGCGGCCCACCGCGCCCGCCTCGATGAGGCCGCCGCCACCATCCTCCGCGACGTCCCCGGCACCGCGCTGGCCAGCGACCAGCCCTACCGTGCCCTCGACCTCGCCGTGGACTTCTGCGAGGACGTCCCCGCGTTGGATCGCGCCGCGGTCGACCGCATCGTCCAGGGATTCCACGCGGTCGGCGCCAC
>JAUHWK010000304.1 GCA_030424555.1 bacterium
AGGACGACCTCGGCCTCGCGCGGATCTCCAAGCGCCACATCGCCGATCTCGCGGAGGCGCAGGAGCAGTTCAAGATGGACTACATCCGCCGGGTCCTCGACATGAACGGCTGGAACAAGGCGCAGACCGCCCGCGACCTGGGCGTCGATGCCCGCACCATCTTCCGCTACATCGAGAAGTTCGAGCAGGAAGGCGGATCGTGAAGGTCCTTGGCCTCACCGGCGGGATCGCCACCGGGAAGTCCACCGTCGCCCGCTTGCTCGCGGACAAGCACGGCATCCCGGTGGTGGACGCCGACCGGATGGCCCGCGACGTCGTCGCGCGTGGCACGCCAGGGCTCGCCGCCGTGGTCGAGGCGTTCGGCGAGGAGGTCCTCACCGACGACGGCACCCTCGACCGCGCCCACCTTCGCCGCGTGGTGATGGCCGATCCCGAGGCCCGCAAGACCCTCGAAGGCATCACCCACCCCCGGATCGGGCAGGGCATCGCCGAGCAGCTCGGCCACTGGGCGATGGAGGGCGTGCCGCTCGCGGCGGTCGAGGCCGCCTTGCTGGTCGAGACCGGTTCCTACCGGCTGTACGACGTGCTCGTGGTGGTGGCGGCCTCCGAGGACACCCAGATCGCCCGCGTGATGGCGCGCGACGGCGTCCCCGAGGGCGAGGCCCGCGCGGTGCTCGCTGCCCAGCTCCCCCTGGCCGACAAGATCGCCGTCGCCCACCACGTGGTGCACAACGACGACACGCCCGAGGCCTTGGAGGTCGCGGTCGACGCGCTGGTCGAGGCCCTGCGCGCCGACGGCTGACGGCTCCTGACCCGCCTGGGTCGCTCAGTACACGACGAGCGAGTGCACCGGGACGTCGAGCTTGCTGCGCCCGTCGAGGAAGCCGAGCTCCACGAGGAACACGCACCCCAGCACCTCAGCCCCCGCCTTGCGACACAGGGCGACGGTGGCCGCCGCGGTGCCCCCGGTGGCGAGGAGATCGTCCACCACCACGACCTTGTCGCCGGGCTTGAACGCGTCCTCGTGGATCTCGAGCGTGTTGGAGCCGTACTCGAGGTCGTAGGTCTCGCTGATCTTGTTCCAGGGCAGCTTGCCGGGCTTGCGGGCGGGGATGAAGCCCGCGTGCAGCTGGGGGGCCACCGCAGCACCGAAGATGAACCCGCGGGACTCCATCCCGATCACCTGGTCGACGTACTCCCCGGCGTACTGCCCCGCGACCCAGTTCACGCAGTCGCTGAACAGGCGGGCGTCGGCCAGCACCGGCGTGATGTCCTTGAACTGGATCCCGGGCTTGGGGAAGTCGGGGACGTTGCGGATGCGGGCCTTGACGGCGTCGACGAGGGCGTCGGACATGGGACCTCCGGGTCAGTGCAGGAGCAGACGGAACAC
Organism: bacterium; assembly: GCA_030424555.1. Classification (GTDB taxonomy): domain Bacteria; phylum Myxococcota_A; class UBA796; order UBA796; genus JAUHWK01. The sequence goes on from JAUHWK010000304.1 coordinate 1,391, forward strand.
GACGAACCCGCCCACGAGCAGGACGCCGAACACAAGGGTGAGCACCTCGAAGTGCTTCTCGATGAAGGACGCGATCGACTCGCCCTTCCACCAGATCAGGCCGGCGACGGCGAAGAAGCGCGCCCCGCGCCCGACCAGGCTGGCCAGCGCGAACGCCGGGATGTCCATGCCGGCCGCACCGCTCGTGATGGTGACCAGCTTGTAGGGGACGGGCGTCAGCGCCGCGATGAACACCGCGAGGTTGCCCTCCTCGCGGAACCAGGAGCGGTACACCTCGAAGTCGTCGACCTTGCCGTAGAACTCGAGGACCGGCATGCCCGCGAGATCGAACGCGCTGGCGCCGATCCAGTAGCCGAACAGCCCGCCGAGCACGCTCGCGAGGGTGCAGTTGAGCGCGAACAGCAGGCTGCGCGACCGGGCCCCCAGGCACAGGGCGAGCAGCAAGGGATCCGGCGGCAGCGGGAAGAAGCTGGACTCGATGAAGCTGAGCAGGAACAGCGCGATGGGCCCGCTGGGGTGATCGGCCCACGACAGGGTCCAGTGGTACAGCCGGCGCAGGATGCCCTCGGGCGCGCCCTCCCCCGCAATCGGGGCGTCAGGTCCGGAGTCGTTCACGAAGATCCTCGAGGTCGGCGTGGTCGGTGGGATCGGCGTGCAGCGGCGTGATCGTCGCCCAGCCGTCCTGGCACTTCGGCCCATCGGTGTCGGGCTCGTCGGAGAAGCGGGCATGCCCGCCGCCGATCCAGAAGTAGTCACGCCCCCACGGATCGACGCGGCGGTCGACCCCGTCGGCGTAGATGCGGTCGCCCAGCGGTGCGGCGAGGAACCCCCGCTGGGCCTCGGCGGGACGGTCCGGCACGTTGATGTTGAGCAGGTTGCCCGGCGTGATCGCCGCGAACAACCGGGGCAGGTCCCCCACCACCATGTCCGCCGCGACGTCGTAGTGGTGGTGATCGGCCGGACCCGTGAGGTGCAGCGACACCGCGATCGCCGGCAGCCCCGCCATCGCCGCCTCCCGCGCGGCCGCGACGGTGCCCGAGTAGTGGACGTCCTTGCCCAGGTTCGCGCCGCGGTTGACCCCAGACAACACGAGCTCGGGAGCCTCGGGCATGAGGTGGTGGCGTGCCAGGTACACGCAGTCCGCCGGGGTCCCCGACACCGCGAACCGCTGCGCTCCCCGCGCCTTGGCCCGAAGCGGCTTGTGCAGCGTGAGCGCGTGGGACTGGGCCGAGCGCTCCTTCTCCGGCGCCACCACCCACAGGTCGTGCCCCGCCGCGCGGACCGAGGCCTCCAGCGCCCGGAGGCCCGGGGCGTCGATCCCGTCGTCGTTGCTCAGCAGGATGCGCACGCGACCTCCCCATCGGCCGCCGGCCGTAACCCGTTGTCGGGGTGCGTCCGCGCTGGGTCCGCGGCATCCGTTCCGGGGGTGTTAGGGCGCGGACGCCCTCGTCGTGGAGGCCCCTTGCCCAACTCCCTCCGCCCCCCGGCCGCCCCTGGGCAGCCCCTCGGCACCCCGCCGATCATCGATCGGGAGGAGAGCTGGGTCGCGTTCAACGAGCGCGTCTTGGAAGAGGCATGCGATCCCGCAGTCCCCCTGCTGGAGCGCGTGCGGTTCCTCGCGATCTTCCACAGCAACCTCGACGAGTTCTTCATGATCCGCGTCAGCGGCATCCACCAGCAGATCGAGGCGGGGGTCGAGGTCCTCAGCCACCAAGGCCGCACCCCGCGCCAGCGCATGGCCACCCTCGGCCCCGCCATCCGCCACACCCTCACCCGCGCCCGCAAGGTCCAGAAGGCGCTGCTGGAGACGCTCGAGGACCACCGCATCGAGGTGGTGCGCTACCGGGATCTTCCGGTCGCCGAGCGACGCGCCTGGGACCAGGGCTTCGTGGAGCGGCTGCTCCCTGTGCTGACCCCGCTGGCGGTGAGCAGCGCGTTTCCGTTCCCCTTCATCAGCAACCTCAGCCTCAACCTCGCGGTCCTGGTCACCGCGCCCGACGGTGAGCAGCGCCTCGCCCGGATCAAGATCCCCGATCACCTCCCCCGCCTGGTGCGCGTCGACGACTCGGACACGCCCGAGCACGGTCCGGTGCGGTTCCTGCGGATCGAGGACATCGTCGCTGCCAACCTCGGCCACCTGTTCCCCGGCATGAAGACCGGCCGCGCCTGGGCGTTCCGGGTCACGCGCGACGCCGACGTCGACATTCGGGAAGACGAGGCCGACGATCTCCTCAAGTACATCGAGGAGGAGCTGCGCAAGCGGCGGTTTGGCGAGGCCGTGCGGCTCGAGGTCGCCTGGGACATGCCCAACGACATGGTCCGCCGGCTGCAGGACGGCCTCGGCCTGCGTGACGACGACGTGTACCGGTCCGCTGGCGTGATCGACCCGACGGGCCTCACCCGCTTGTGCGACCTGGAGCTCCCCGCCCTCAAGTGGCCCTCGATGACCCCCCGCGCGCACCGCGACCTCACGGGCCCCGGGGTGTTCGATCGAATCGCCCGCGGCGACGTGCTCCTGCACCACCCGTTCGACGCATTCACCCCCATCGCCGAGTTCGTCCGGCAGGCCGCGCGCGACCCGGCGGTCCTCGCGATCAAGCAGACACTGTACCGCACCAGCGGCAACTCCCCCGTGATCGGCGCCCTGCTGGAGGCGGTCGAGGCCGGCAAGCAGGTCGCGGCGGTCGTCGAGCTCAAGGCGCGGTTCGATGAGGAGAACAACATCACCTGGGCCCGGCAGCTGGAGCAGGCGGGCGTCCACGTGATCTACGGCGTGCCCGGGCTCAAGACGCACGCCAAGCTGTGCCTCGTGGTGCGCCGCGAAGACAACGGCCTGCGCCGCTACGCCCACATCGGCACCGGCAACTACAACCCCGTCACCGCCCGGATCTACACCGATCTCGGGTTGTTCACGTGCGATCCCGACCTCACCGCCGACGTCGCCGACCTGTTCAACCGCATCACGGGGTTCGCCCAACCCGCGGGCTACCGCCGCCTGCTGGTGGCGCCGCGGTTCCTGAAGGCCGGCCTGCTCGACCGCATCCACCGGGAGCGCAAGGCTGCCAAGAAGGGACGACCGGCCCACATCATCCTCAAGTGCAACGCCATCATCGACCCGGACGTCATCTCCGCCGTGTACGCGGCAAGCCAGGCCGGCGTGCGGGTAGACCTGCTGATCCGCGGCATCTGTGGCGTGGTGCCAGGGCGCCCCGGCCTGTCCGAGACCGTGCACGTCCGCAGCGTGGTCGGCCGCTTCTTGGAGCACAGCCGGGTGTACTGGTTCCACAACGACGGCGATCCCGAGGTCTACCTGGGATCCGCCGACCTGATGGGCCGCAACCTCGATCGCCGGGTCGAGGTGCTCACGCCCGTGCTGTCGCCGTCCATTCGCAACTGGCTCCGCGACACCTACCTGGAGCGCTACCTCACGGAGACGGGTCGCTCACGGGTCATGGCGGAGGATGGATCCTGGACGCGCCTGCGGGACGCCGACCCCGAAGGCGCCGACGTCCACCAGCAGTTCTTGCGCGACACCCGACGCTGAGGACGGCTCAGGGCTCGAGGTCGATCGTGATGGACCGGCCGTCCGTGAGCTCGATGACGACGGCATCGACCAGCCCATCGAACTCGGTGGTGGCGGTGCCCGACGACGT
>JAUHWK010000305.1 GCA_030424555.1 bacterium
GCGCGCGATGGAGGCCCTGCGCACTGTCGCCGCCGACGAGCCCCTCGTGTTGCTTGAGCCCGCACCCGAGGTCCGCGTGACCGGCCTGGTCGACAACGGGGTGAGCCTGCAGTTCCGCGTGTGGGTGGCTCGGACGGACTTCCTCAACGCCCGCGACCGGGTGTTGATCGATGCGCAACGGGCCCTGCTCGCCGCCGGGGTGCCCCCGCGCGTCCCCGCGTGGGAGATCCACGTCGACGCGGACGAGCCCGACCCGGCCTCGTGAGAATCGGGTCAGCGACCCCCGGTGTCTCCCAGGACCCCAATCCACCGCGGTAGGATTCGCGGTCGCTGGAGGTGATGTGCAGCTGACCCGACGCCATGTGCTCGCCGCCACCGGCGCGATGGCCGCCGCCGCCGTCGTCGGCACCGGCACCATGGCGATCCGCTGGTGGGATCGCGCGCCCGGCGAGGGTCTGCTGGCGCTCGCCCCCGACGAGGCCGAGCTGGTCGCCTCCGCCGCAGAGGCCTGGATGCCCCCAGGGGGCACCCCGGCGATCTCTGGACGCGACGCCGGATGCGCCGCGTTCGTCGACGAGGTCGTCTCCCGGATGCCCGGCACGCAGCGGGTCCTGTTCAAGGTGCTGCTGCAGGCCATCGACGAGCTTCCCGTCGTGACCGAGTTCTCGACGTTCACCGCCCTGCCGCTGGCCCGACGCACCGAGCTGATCGACCACTGGATGAACCGCGGCCCGTGGGCCCAGCGCCAGACCGTCGGCGCGCTGATGGCGCTGATCGCGTTCGGCTACACCCTCCACCCCGACGTCGCGCCGGTGTTCCGGCGTGGGTACCGCTGCGGGTACGGCCCATGACCATCCGATCGTACGAAGACGCCCACGGCGACAACACCCTCGAGGCCGATGTGGTCATCGTGGGCTCGGGCCCTGGCGGAGCCGCCGCCGCCCGCGTGCTCGCCGAGGCAGGCCGGTCCGTGATCGTCGTCGAGGAGGGGCCCGCCCAGAGCCGGTTCCGCCCCAACCAGGCCCACACCATGCGCTACCACATGCAGGAAGGCGGCAGCATGATCGCGCTGGGCACCGCCGCGGTCACGGTGGCGGCCGGCCGTGGGGTGGGGGGCGGCAGCCTGATCAACTCTGCGATGTGCTGGCGCACGCCCGACCACGTCCTGGAGTCGTGGACCGAGGTCCTGGGCGGCGACGACCGCTTCCGTCCCGACCACATGGCGCCCGTGTACGACGAGATCGAGGAGATCATCGAGGTGGTGATGACCTCGGAGACGATCGCGGGCGAGAACAACATGATCATCGCGCGTGGGGCCGCCGCGCTCGGCCTGGAGGGCGGCCTCCTGCGGCGCAACACGCCCCGTTGCCAGGGCTGCGGGATCTGCAACTTCGGCTGCCCGACCGGCGGCAAGGCCAGCGTCGACCGCAACCTGCTGCCGATGGCCCGTGCCGCTGGCGCGGTGATCCAGGCCGACACCAAGGTCCTCGACATCCTGGTCGAGGACGACCGGGTCGCGGGCATCCGCGGCAGTGTCCGACACCCCGACTCCGGCGAGGAGGTCGGCCGCCTCACCGTGTTCGCCAAGGACGTCGTCGTCAGCGCCGGCGCCGTCGGGACCCCCCGCCTGCTGCTCCAGGCCGGGCTGGGCGACCGGCTGGGGCCCGCGGTGGGCAAGGGCCTGCACCTGCACCCGGGCAACGGCGTGTTCGGCTACCGCGAGGAGCCCGTCCACATGTGGCTCGGCGCCACCCAAGGGGCGTACTTCGAGGACCCCGACCTCCCCGACGCCCTGCCCCACACCCTGTCCCTGCCCCCCGGCGCCCTGTTGCTCGCGCTGGGCAAGACCGGCCTGGAGGCCAAGGCGCAGCTCGACCTCCTGCCCCACCTCGCCGGCTGCTTGGTGATGGTGTCCGACAAGGGCGAGGGCACGGTCGGCGTGACCTCGGAGGGCACGGCCGAGCTCAGCTACTACTTCGCCGATCAAGACCTCCAGACGATGAAGGCCGGGCTCAAGCGCACCTGCGACGTGCTGCTCGCCGGCGGCTGCACCCGGCTGCTGGTTCCGCTCGCCGGGTCGGAGTGGGTGGACACGGCCGAGGAGGCGTACGCGCTGATCGAGAACGCCGACTGGACCGACTACAAGCTGCTGTACGCAGCCCACCCGATGGCCACCTGCCGGATGGGGACCGACCCCTCCACCTCTGTGATCAAGCCCAGCGGAGAGGCCCACGGCCTGCCCGGGCTGCACATCATGGACTCGTCGGTGTTCCCGACCTCCCTCGGGGTCAACCCCCAGCTCACCACGATGGTGATGGCGACGATCCTGGCCCGCGGACTCGCGGCCTCGTGAGCCCGGCCCCCACCCCGGACGTCGCCGCCCGCGACGCCCGCGCCGTCGTCCTGTGCGGCGGACGCGGCACACGCCTGTGGCCGTGGTCGCGGCCCGGCCGTCCCAAGCCCTTCCTCTCCCTGGACGACGGGCCCTCCTGGCTGATCCAGGCCGTGCAGCGCGGTGCGTCGGTGGCGGCCCGCCCCCCCTGCGTGGTCGGGTCGTGGGCCGATCGCTTCTTGCTCCGCGACCACCTCGACGGGATCGCGCTCGGCGGGCTGATCCTCGAGCCCACGCCCCGCGACACGGCCGGTGCCGTCGCCCTCGCCGTCGCGTCCACGGCCGATCCCGACGAGATCCTTGTCCTGCTGCCGGCCGACCACGTCGTGTCCGATGAACGCGGGTTCGCCCAGGCCCTCTGCACCGCGATCGACCAGGCACGGGGCGGGGCGATCGCCGTCCTCGGCGTGCCTGCCAGGGGCCCGTCCACCGCCGTGGGGTGGATGGCCCCCGGCGACCCGATCGCCCCCGGGGTCCACGCGCTCGCGGCGTTTCACGAGAAGCCCGACGCCGCCCGGGCTGCCGAGCACCTCGCCGCAGGCCACCGCTGGAACGCCGGCGTGTTCGTCGGGCGCGCCCAGGTGCTCCGAGCCGCCCTGCAGGCCCACGCCCACGCGGTGTGGGACGCCGCCGAGCAGGGCATGGCCCACGCGACCGACGACCTGGAGGCCCGTCTCCCCGGCGAGGCCTGGACCGCCTGCCCCGCCCTCCCGTTCGACGTGGCCGTGATGGAGCGGGTGCAGGGTGCCGTGGTGGTGGACGCCCCCGCGGGCTGGCACGACCTGGGCCGCTGGGACGCCCTCGCCGAGGTCCTCGATCCCGACGCCGACGGCAACGTGGTCCGCGGGTCCGCCACCGTGCGGTCCTCCGGTCGATGCATCGTCCACGCGACCGGCGGGGCCCAGGTGACCGCCCACGGGGTCCACGACCTCGTGATCGCCGCCGACGCCGGCCAGGTCGCGGTGTTCCCCCGCGGGACGGCCCCCCGACTCGCTCCCGGCACGCCCTCGGAGGCCGCGCCCCCCACCGTCCACCGGCCCTGGGGACGCTGGACCACCCGGCACCGGACCGCCCACGTCCACGTCAAGACCGTCCACGTCCGGCCCCAGCACCGCCTGTCGCTGCAGCGACACACCCACCGTGACGAGCACTGGGTGGTGGTGGAGGGGACCGCACTCGTCACCCTGGGCGAGCACGAGCAGACCCTGAGGGTGGGCGACAGCGTCCACGTCCCCGCGGGCACGGTACACCGCCTCGCCAACCCCGGACCCGGGCCCCTGGAGGTGGTCGAGGTGCAGACCGGTCCCGTCCTGGACGAGGCCGACATCGAGCGGCTCGAGGACGACTACGCCCGGAACGTGTCGCCGACGCCCCGCTGATCCAGGTCGAACCGAAGCATCTCGTCCAGCACGTCCCGCCAGTCGCGGCGGGGGGCCCACCCCAAGGTCTCCCGCGCGCGCGTGGGATCGCCCAGCAAGCGGGGCACCTCCGACGGCCGCAGCAGGGCTGGGTCCGGCGTGTACACCGCCCGCGCATCCAGGCCGACCCGCGCACAGACGTGCTCCAGCATCTGTTGAATCGTCGCCCCCGTCCCGGTCGCCACCACCCAGTCCCCGGGGGTGTCCGCGTCCAGCATCGCCCGGGCCGCCGCCATGTGGTCCTCGGCGTGTCCCTCGTCCCGAAACGCCGACAGGTCCCCCATCCGCACCGCGTCCGCGTCCCCCGCCACGATGGCGGCGACCGTCCGCGTGATCTTGCGGGTGGCGAAGTCCGGCCCCCGGCGCACCGACGAGTGGTTGAACAAGATCCCGTTGCTGGCGTGCATCCCCCACGCCTCGCGGGCGTTCACCACCGCCCAGTACGCCGCGAGCTTGGCCACCCCGTACGGGGAGCGCGGGTGGAACGGGCTGTCCTCGGTGAACCCCGTCTCCGGGCACGGCGTGGTGCCGAACAGCTCGCTGGTGCTCGCCTGGTAGAACCGGGTGTGCGCGCTGTGCAGCCGCAGCGCATCCAGCTGGGTGACGACCGACGCCGCGTTGACCTCGAACGTCGCCACCGGCTCCCGAAACGACTGCCCCACATGCGACATCGCCGCGAGGTTGAACCACCGGTCGGGCCGGTGCGTCGCCGCCATCCGGTGTACGAAGCCCGCGTCCGTGATGTCGCCGACCTCCAACAAGAACCCGGCCTGCCGGCGCGCCCCCACGAGGTGATCGAGGCCGTCGGCCACGCTCTTGCGCCGCGACACCCCGACCACCCGCCAGCCCTCGGCGAGCAGCATGTCCGCCAACAGGCTCCCGTCCTGCCCGGCGACCCCGGTGATGAGGGCGGACCGACCCGTCACGGGCCTGGGTCCACCCGGTCGAGGACGTGGCGGAACACCTCGATGGCGCGCTCCTGATCGACGTCCGACATGCCGTTGTGCAGCGGAAGGCGGATCAGCCGGGCAGCCTGGCGCTCGGTCACGGGCAGGTCGCCCGGCGCGTACCCGAACCGACGCCCCATCGGGCTGAGGTGCAGCGGGACGTAGTGGAAGGTCGCGACCACGTCGATGGACCGCATGCCGGCCAGCACCGCGTCCCGCACCTCGCCGTCGCGCACGAGCACGTGGAACAGGTGACCGTTCAGGCCGGCGT
>JAUHWK010000306.1 GCA_030424555.1 bacterium
GATGCGGTCCTGCCAGTAGTCGTAGTGGACCAGGCGGCGCAGGCTGGCCTCGATCCCGCCGATCACGACAGGCGTGCCGGGGAAGGCTTGGCGGCACTTGGAGACGTAGGGGATCGTGGCGCGGTCGGGGCGCTTGCCGCCCTCGCCGCCGGGGGCGTAGGCGTCGTTGGACCGGATGTGGCGCGCGGCGGTGAACCGGTTGACCATCGTGTCCATGTTGCCGGCGGTCACCCCGAAGAACAACCGAGGGCGGCCGAGGGCGCGGAACGCCTCGACGTCGGTCCAGTCGGGCTGCGCGATGATGCCAACGGAGAAGCCGTGGGCCTCCAGCCAGCGCCCGATCGCCGCGACCCCCCACGAGGGATGGTCGACGTAGGCATCGCCGGTGACGAGCACCACATCGAGGGGCTCATCGCCGCGCTCGTCGCGGGTCATCGGCAAGAAGGGACGCACGGATCCTCCGGGGAACCAGCCCGGATCGTAACGCACGGCGAGGTGGTGGGGTGGTCCAGGACGGCCGGCGTGGATCGTGGACCGCGGGGGATCGTGCCGGTAGACGGAGGGGGCACAGGCGGGGCGTCGCGATGAGTCCGAGTGGGTGGCGGGTGTTGATCCTCGCGGCGACGGCGGCGGTGCTGGGGGCGATGCAGGCGGCCCAGGACCTGCTGGTGCCGATCACCTACGCGATCCTCCTGGCAGCGATCCTCGCGCCCCCCATCGGGTGGCTGCGCGCCAAGGGTCTTCCGCAGGCCCTCGCGGTGGTGCTGGTCGTGATCGGGGCGTTGACGGCGATCGTCGCGTTGATCGGGCTGGTGGGGGGCTCGCTCCAGGCGTTCCTGGCCGACCTGCCCCGGTACCGCGAGGTGTTGGATCAGCGGTGGTCGGAGTCGATGGCGTGGGCGCAGGCCCAGGGCTTGGATGTGGACCAGGCGCTGTCGGGGGCCGCGATCGAGCCGGGCGCGGTGCTGTCCGGGGTCGGAACCCTGCTGTCGTCCATGGTCGGGTTCGCCTCCGACGCGCTGATGATCGTGCTGATGTCGGCCTTCCTGCTGATGGAGGTCGACGTGATGGTGCCCAAGATCCGCACGGCGTTCCAGGACGAAGAAGCGGCGCAGGCGGTGCTGGGCACGGGCGAGGCGCTCCAGACCTACCTGGGCTTGAAGACGATCACGAGTGCGGCCACGGGGGCCGTGATCTGGATCGGACTGGCACTGCTCGGCCTGGACCATGCCCCGCTGTGGGGGTTCGTCGCCTTCTTGCTCAACTACATCCCCACCATCGGATCGATCGTGGCGGCAGCCCCCCCGCTGCTGCTGGCGATCGTCACGGGGGGCTTGTTGGACGCCGGGATCGTGATGGTGCTGTACCTGGGGGTCAACACGGTGGTCGGCAACGTGCTGGAGCCGCGCATCATGGGCGACCAGCTCGGCCTGTCCTCGTTCGTGGTGCTGCTGGCCCTGCTCGCCTGGGGCTGGTTGTGGGGAGTGAACGGCATGTTGCTCAGCGTGCCGCTCACGGTCCTGCTCCGCGAGCTCTTCGCGACCTGGCCGGACACCCAGTGGATCGCGACCCTGATGAGCCCCAAGCACCAGGTCCTGGTGGGCCCCGACGGGGAAGCCGGGACCGCATCGGCACCCTGAGCGCGCACCGCCACGAGGGGGTCGGGCGAGATTCCGGTCGCGGGAGGGGGCCAGGACCCGCCTGGACCGCATACACTGGCGCACCGTCTGAGGGGCAAGGGGCCCCGTTGTCCGGTGCGCACCGCCGGACGTGTCCGACGGACCGGCGCCTCGCCCACGGGCGAGCACCTGGGGAGGGAACGTGAGCGACGAGAACACCCAGCAGGACCTTCTCGAGATGGGCCTCCAGCCCGAGTCCAAGAAGGCCCTGATCCTGCTCCCCTTGGTCGCGGTGGCCTGGGCCGATGGCTCGATCCAGGAAGGGGAGCGGACCCACATCCTCCAGTTCATCGACGAGATCGGGGGCTTGGACGTCGATGGGGCCATCCTGGTGGAGGACTGGCTTCGCCACCCGCCCACCTCTGGCTACATCGAGCGCGGCATCGACCTGCTCTGTCGCTACTTCCGTCGAGGGGATGCCCACATCGACCCCAAGGTGCTGGACCGCGTCCTCGATGAGGCGCAGGCGGTGGCGGCGTCCTCGGGCTCGGGGCTGCTCGGCATGATCCAGAAGGTCAGCCGATCCGAGGTCGATGCGCTCGCTTGGCTGCGCGGCGTGTTCGGCGAGCAGCTGGGGATCGAGGGCTTTGAGCCCGAGCGACCCAAGGCGCGACGTGGGCTCCGCACGGCCATCACCGACCTCGCGGATCCGGTTCGGCCCGACGACATGGCGGCGGTCCTCGTCCAGGAGAACTTCCGTCGGCCCAAGTTCCTCGTCAACCGCCACGGAATGACGGTCGGCGCGGACATCGGATGCGACGTCCCGATCGAGGGCCTCGCGCCGCGCCACTTCCGCATCAACGTGGACGGCCGCAAGTTCTACGTCGAGGCGCTCGACGACAAGGCCGCGATGTCGGTCAACGGGGAGCGCGTCGGGATGCGGCGCGTGTTCGGTGGCGAGCGCATCGTCGCGGGCAGCACGATCTTCTCGTTCAAGCTGGTCGCGCGCGATCTGGATTGATCGACGCGGTCGCTCCCTCCCATGTCAAAACGGAGGGTTTGCGGCGTCGTTCCCTTGTCGTAGGGTGGCCTCGCGGCGTGTGCCGCGGGTGTGGGCACGTCCGTGTCGTGCCGGGTGACGCAACGAGGCCTCCCTTTCCGTAGGGGGGGATGGAGCCGGTCGGACGGGAGCGCCGACCCCAACCAAGGAGTGACCGATGCCGTCGATCAAGAACCTCAAGGCGCTGGGCTGGCACAAGCAGTTCTACATGAAGATGCAGCCGTCAGACTACAAGTGGCCCGACGAGCTGACCGAGGCCCACTGGGACAAGCGCGGGCTGATCGCGCGCAAGGAGAAGACCGGCGTGTCCGCGAAGCTCAAGAAGCACGCGGCCTACTTCAAGAAGAACACGCCCCCGGAGGTCCTGGGCCGCAACTGGGGTGAGGTCGAGGGAAGCTGCAAGACCGCCCAGGAGTGGATGCGCAAGCACGGCAAGAAGATCTACGAGAACTTCAAGGACCTGCGCGACACCCTGCTCGACGCCGAGAAGACCTTCAAGAAGTCCAAGGTGATCTCCAAGAGCGACACCAAGCGCGCCAAGGACATGGCCAAGGCCGCCGACATGGCGATGATCTCGTGGAACAAGAACAGCTTGTCCGCACGGCTGAGCGAGGCGCGGGACCTGCGTCGCAAGGAGATCTACGACAAGCAGGTCAAGCTGATCGGCGCCATCGTCACCAGCACCGCGAAGGTGCCCGAGGGCGTTCGCAAGCGCACCGAGCCCGCGTTCCGCAAGCTCCGCGACTGGGATCACCTCGACGAGGGCAAGCGCGACAAGCTCAAGTCCAAGATGAAGAGCGAGATCCACACCGCGTGCCGCAACATGACCCAGAGCGTCACCAACTACGTGAAGTCGGCGGACATGGGCATCGAGCTGGAGCACTACGACGCCCGGGCCTGCAAGAAGCTGTCGGACCGCCTGGTGAAGTACGCGAACCAGCCGGGGTTTGGCGACTACGTCGACAAGGCCGGGGATGACGGCGACAAGCTGATGGCGCTCGTCGTCGATGTCGAGGAGCTGCTCAAGGGCTTCGAGAAGTACGTCCTGCCCATCCGCGTCGCCCAGGTCTGACCCGCGCGGGAACGCGCTCCCGAGGGCCCGCCGCGCGCCGCCTCGCCGAGGTAGCCTGGGGCGGGCCTCACCCATCGACGGACACACCCCCGAGACCCAGAGACCCCCGAAAGGGCTGGAGGACGCATGTTCCGCAGGGGACACCGGTTCAAGCTCGTGTTGGACAACGGCTCCTCCTACCAGGTGCTCGTCGAGTCGATGAGCAAGGGGACGGCGTCGGGGATCAAGGATGCCCTGCTCGCAGCCCTCGGGGTGGGGGAGTCGTCGTGTGCGATCGCGATGATCGGGTTTCAGACCGACGACTCGATGGTCCAGGTCGACGGGTTCGACGCCCCCTTGTGGATGGTCCACGAAGGGGGGCCGGTGCTCCAGGCACCCGAGCCGGAGCCAGAACCCGAGCCGGAGCCAGAGCCAGAGCCAGAACCCGAGCCGGAGCCAGAACCCGAGCCCGAGCCCGAGCCGGAGGACGACGCCCTGTCGGCGTTCTACGGCTCGTCGCGCGTGACCGCGGCGCGGGAGTCTGCGGAGGACGACGCCGACGACGCCGACGACGCCGACGACTGGGATCTCGACGACGACGAGGAGGACGCCGCCGAGGACGGTCCACAGGACGCGCCCGACGCCTGCGACGACTCCGGGGATCTGGAGGACGAGGAGGACGACGCCGAGGCTGCAGACGACTGGGATCTCGACGACGACGAGGCGCCGTCTGCCGACGCCAAGGCTGAGGCGTCGGGCGACGATGTGGACGACGACTGGGATCTGGACGCGGACGACGACGCCGACGACTCGGACGACGACTGGGACCTCGACGACGAGGCGGAGGACGCGGCGTCCGAGGCCAGCCCGTCGGACGAAGACGCGTCGGACGACGACGATGGCTGGGGCGACGACGACGACGACGAGGATGACCCGTGGGCCTTGTGAGGACCGTGCTGGCCTCGGGCGTCGTGGGGGCGCTCCTGGTCGGATCGGGGTGTGGGACCGCCACCAAGGGTGAGTCCTGCGACAAGACCTCGGACTGCGCGCTGACGCTGACCTGTGACGTCGGGGTCTGCATCGATCCCAGCGACGGCACCTGCATTCGGTCTGGGTCCACCCAGACGTGCACCGACAACAGCGAGTGCTGCAGCGGCGTGTGCCTGTCGTTCAACGACCAGTGTTCCGACCGGTGTGAGGTCGACACCGACTGCGCGTCGGCGTGCTGTGGGCCCCTCGGAGATGGCGTCGAGGCGTGCCTTCCGGAGTTCGAGTGCTGACGGTATCCCAAGGTTCGG
>JAUHWK010000307.1 GCA_030424555.1 bacterium
GTCGCGTTCGCCAAGGATCCGTACCGCTTGCTGTACTACGCGGAAGGCCCGGCCACGGTCGTCACGGTGGCGCAGGCCCATCGCAGCAAGAACGTGTGGCTCGCCAACAACGGCAAGATCGACGCGTCGACCACCGCGGACATGCCGACCCAGCGTCTCGTCAGCGTGCTCCCGCTTGCGATCGCTGACGTGCGCGACGAGGTGGGGATGGTCGGGCTCGCGTCGGGGATCAGTGCGGGTGCCGTGACCCTGTTCGACGAGGTCGGATCGGTGGAGGTCGTCGAGCTGGAGCCGGCCACGGCCGAAGCGGCAGCGCTGTTCCTCCCCTGGAACCGGGACGTCCTGCACGATCCCCGCGTCCACCTGGTGTTCGACGACGGACGCAACCACCTGCTCCGTCAACCCGAGGGCCGGTACGACGTGATCGTCAGCGAGCCGAGCAACCCGTGGATCACCGGCGTCAGCAACCTGTTCACCGCCGAGTTCTTCGCGATGGCCCACACCCGGCTTCGGCCCGGGGGCGTGTGGTCACAGTGGGTTCAGCTGTACGGGATGGATGACGAGGACGTGCGCACGCTGCTCGCGACGTTCTCGGATGCCTTCGCCCACGTCGAGGTCTGGGGGGCTGCGGAGGACGCGGACCTGGTCGTGCTGGGGCGGGATCGCCCGTTCGACTGGGACCCGGAGCGCCTGGCCTCGCTGTTCGAGCGGCCCATCCTGCGGCGCGCGCTGTCGGAGATCGCCATCGACGGACCGGGCGACCTGCTGGCGTACCGGCGCCTGGACGATGCCGCCGTGCGGCGTCTGGCGGAGGGCGCACCCCGGAACACCGACGACAACCTGCGGATCGAGTACCGCGCGCCCCGCAACCTGCACCGGGGCACCACCCTCGACAACAACGCCCTGCTCGACCGGTACCAGGTCTTGCCGCTGGCGGTGGTGGGCGAGGACGTCGGGCTGCTGGCGGCCACGGCGCGTGGCTACCTCCGGCGCGAGGAGGACGACCTGGCCGTCGATGCGTTCGTCCGGGCGGCGCTGGCGGTGCCGGCCGACGATCCGCGCAGGGAGGCGTGGCTGATGGACGCCTTCCACGCGTGGCTCGGCGAGGACACGATCGAGGCCTCGCTCCGCGCAGTGGCGGAGCATCGGTTCGTCGCCGAGGAGGTGGCGCCGCTGCTGGCGGATCAGGCGGCGGCGAGCTCGTCGGACGCGGACGGCCCCTGACGCCCACGGGTGATCCAGCCGTCGAGTGCCCCGAGCGTCGCGTACCCGGTCCCGACGAGGGCGAGGGCGGTGGGACCACTCGTGGTGGCCCAGGTCACCACCGCACACGGCACGGCCACGCCGAGGGCGCAGCGGGCGATCGGATCCGCGCGCAGGGAGCGGAAGGTCCGGTAGGGGATCCGGCTGGCCATCGCGGCGGCGCCGAGCCCCATCGCGGCGCCCAGGACCGCGGGGGACGTGGGGCCCACGGCGGCCCAGGCCCAGGCGCCCAGGGTCCCACCGGCCATGGTGGTGGCCAGGCCCGTCCCGTGGAGCCCGGGACCGGACGGCGTGCGGACGAAGCGGGTGAGCCGAAATCCGGACGCGAACACCCAGGCTGCAGCGAGGGCGAGGCCCGCGAGTCCGAGCGCCGACAGGCCCCAGGACCACGCGACCACGGCAGGGGCCACGCCAAAGCTGACGAAGTCCGCGAGCGCGTCCAGGAGGGCGCCGTGGGGTCGGTCTCCCCCGATCCATCGCGCCACGCGCCCGTCCACGGCATCCGCGATCCCCGCGAGCACGATCGCCGCGCCGGCGTGGGCGATCGCGCTGTGGTCGTGGGGGGCGGCGGTCGCCGCGAGGACGATCGCGCCCGTGCCGAGGAGCAGGCTGGCCAAGGTCACGGCGTCTGGGAGCCAGGGGGGAGGGGTCCGCACGCATCCTCCGGGTGACGAGCGGTCGGCAGGGGAGATAGCCCGACGGCGGAGGCGACCCGTGCGGATCGTGGTGAGGAAGTACGGCGGATCTTCGGTCGGCGACGTCGCCCGGATCGAAGCGGTGGCGGACCGCGTCGCCGCCTTGCGCGTGCAGGAGGGCGTCGGCGTCGTGGTCGTCGTGAGCGCGATGGCCGGGGAGACGGATCGGTTGGTCACCCTCGCCCAGGCCGTGGCGCCGCAGCCCGATCGGCGGGAGCTCGACATGCTGCTGTCCACCGGAGAGCGCACCAGCATGGCCCTGCTGGCGCTCGCGCTCCGGGCCCGGGGGATCGCGGCACGCTCCCTCACGGGCTCCCAGTCGGGCATCGTGACCGACGAGACCCATGCGGACGCGCGGGTGGTCGAGGTGCGGCCCGACCGGATCCGGGCGTGCGTGGAGGCGGGCGAGGTGGTGGTCGTCGGCGGCTTCCAGGGCGTCAGCCGCGCCCGGGAGATCACCACGCTGGGACGGGGGGGATCGGACACGACGGCGGTGGTCCTCGCCGCGGCGCTCCAGGCGGAACGCTGCGAGATCTGCTCGGACGTCGATGGCGTCTGGAGCGCGGATCCCCGCGTGGTCCCCGAGGCCCAGCGCCTGGACGCCCTCGCGCCCGACACGGCGCTGGCGCTGGCGAGGGGGGGCGCCAAGGTGCTCTACGAGGACGCGGTGCGGCGGGCCCGGGATCTGGGGGTCACCATCGTGGCGCGCACGAGCTTTGGGCCCGGTGCGGGCACACGCATCGAAGCGGGGACCGGAGCACGGGGCGTGGTCGCCGTTACGGGAGACGCCCGGCTGGTCTGGGTGTCCGCGGGCTCGATGCCGGAGGCTGTGGTCGACGCGATCGCGGCGCGGGGCGGGCGCATCCGGCACCGGACGTCGGACGGGTGGGTGGTCGACGCCCGCAACGTCCACCAGGCGTGGCCCGAGGCGGCGCCGGTCGGCACGGTGACGGCCGTGGGGTCAGCGGTCGGCGAGGACGGGGCGGCGGCGCTCGCGGGCGATCGGGCGCTGAGGGAGGCCGGGGTGGTGGTCCACGACCGGGGGGGCCAGGGCGATGCCCTGTGGTGGCGGGTGGCCCGCGAGGCGGTGGCGCCGGGGGTGCGGGCGCTGCACGCCGCCCTCGTCACTCGATGACGAGGTCGTGCAGGACGAGCGTGTTGGCTCCCAGGGAGCCGGCCTGAGCGGTCGCGTCGCGCAGGGTGAGCCGGTAGAGCCGCGTGGGGTCGAGGGCGCCGTCGCGCAGGGGCACCGTGAGCTGGATCCGTCGTCCGGCCGGCAGACGGGCGGGCGGGCGGGTGAGCACGGCCACCCCGCCGAGATCGTCCTCCACCACGATCTCCAGGGCGGCGTCGAGCACGGTGGAGGTCACGTCCAACCGCAGCACGGCAGGCGCGGGCGAGGGCCGATCGAACCCGGCGACCAGCTGATCCGGACCCCGCGCGTCGACGCGGGTGCTCCAGACCAGCACGCCGTCGTTGTCCTGACGGTCGAGCCGGATGGTGCCGCGGTCCCAGAACGCGCGCGGGTGGAACAGGCCGTGGTCCGCGTCGTCGAAGGTCCAGTGCTGCGGAAGCGCCCGGACCGCGTCGACCTCCAGGTCGATCCGTCCTCGAAGCTCGGCGCACCGGGCGCGCTCTGCGGTCTGGCGGATGCAGGTGTCGAGGGCCTCGCGGGCGCCGGGGATGTCGCCGGCGAGCCACCGGGCCTCGCCGAGCTCGTACAAGGCGGTGCCCAGCGCGGGGTCGGCGACGGTGAGCCGGGCGGTGGCGAGGTTTCCCCACCCGGTGAGCACCTCGTGCAGGTCGCTGGCGAGCGCTTCCTCGGCTCGCAGGCGGTGCACGGCCTCCCACGCGGCCCGCCGGTCCCCGGTGACGGGGCCCTCCTGGGCGGCCGCCGGCGCGGCACCGACGACCAGTGCCGCGAGCCCCAAGGCGAGGGCGCGCACCGGCTCAGCCCTCCTGGGCGATGAACCGGTAGCCGACCCCGTGCAGCGTCTCGATGAAGCGGGGGTTGGCGGCATCGTCGCGGAGCTTCTTGCGGACGTTGAGGATGTGGGTGTCGACGGTGCGCGTGGTGACGTTGGGCGAGTAGCGCCAGATCGCCGTGAGCAGCTCGGAGCGGGGGAGGACGGTGCCCCGGTGTTCGATGAGGTAGCGCAGCAGCTCCTGCTCGCGGTTGCTGAGCCGCTCCTCGGTGGGATCGTCGGCGTGGCGGATCACGTAGTTGTCGAGGTCGACCTCGATCGTGCCGAACCGGTACAGGCTGCGGGCCCCGCCGGCCCGACGCAGCACGGCGCTGATCCGCGCCTTGAGCTCCTCGAGGGAGAACGGCTTGGTGACGTAGTCGTCGGCGCCGAGATCGAACCCGGACAGCTTGTCGGACTCCGAGGTGCGGGCGGTCAGGAAGATCACCGGCCCCTCGTACTCCTCGTCCCGCAGGGCGCGACACACGGCGAAGCCATCGTGCTCGGGCTCGGGGCCCTCGTTGAGCATGACGTCGAGCAGCACGATGTCGGGCGGGTGGCGACGGGCGACGTCCAGCGCCGCCTGGCGACCCCGGGCCGTGTACACGTCAAAGCCTTCGCGCGAGAAGTAGCGCTCGATGGTGTCGAGCACTGCCTCCTCGTCCTCCACGAACAGGATGCGCGGCATGGGTTCAGCCTCCGAGGTCCTCGGGTGGGTGGATGGGCAGGGTGACGCGGAAGGTGGATCCGACCCCCAGCTCACTGTCCACGGCGATGGTACCGCCGTGAGCTTCTACGATGTATCGGACGATGGTCAAGCCGATGCCTGTTCCGCGTCGACGACGGACGTCCGCAGACTGCACCCGGTAGAAGTGCTCGAACACCTTCGCCTGGTCTTCCTTGGCGATGCCTAGGCCGTGGTCCGTCACCGTGATCTCGACGGTGTCGTCGTCCACCCAGGCTGCTGCGGTGTCCACGGTGTCGCCGTCGCTGCCGTACTTGATCGCGTTGGAGAGCAGGTTCGTGAGGACCTGTCCGATCGCTTCGCGGTCCATGTGAACGGTCGGGACGATGTCGGGAAGCTCCAGTGTGAGGCGG
>JAUHWK010000308.1 GCA_030424555.1 bacterium
TCCCCGCCCCCGAGCGCACGTCAGATGTTGCTGTGGCTGGTGCTGTCGGCCCTCCCCGGCGGGTTGCTGTTGGCCGCCACGAACGTGATCTCGTCGGAGGTCGGGTCGATTCCGCTCGTGTGGGTCCTGCCGCTCGCGGTGTACCTGGGGACGTGGATCGTGGCGTTCCGCGAGGGCGCAGAGCACCCCGCCGGGCCGGAGTACCTCTCCCTGGAGATCGCCCTGGCCGCGGTGATCCTGTTCCGCCTTCCCACCACCTCCTGGTGGGTCGCCGTGGGACACCTCATGGTGCTGGGCGCGCTCGCGCTCGGCGCACACCGGCAGCTGTACCTGCACCGGCCCCCGGTCGCGCACCTCACCACGTTCTACCTGTGGATCTCCTTCGGCGGGTTCCTCGGCGGCCTCACGGTCAACGTGTTCGCGCCGCTCGTGTTCACCGACATCAGCGAGTACCCGCTGTCGGCGCTGGCCCTCGCCGCCGTGCTCCTGGCCTTGACCGGCGGCCGAAGCATGACCCTGCTCCGCACCCACCACCCGGCGTGGACCACCCTGCGCGCGCTCACGCTGATGGCTGCGATCTCCGGGGCGGTCGTGGGCGTCCAGTCCTGGTCCGACCCCACGGAACACTACGCCCACCGCAACTTCTACGGTCGGTACCGGGTGCTGGAGCGGACGATCGGCGAGGAGCCCGCGCGCATCCTCGCCCACGGCACCACCATCCACGGCGCGCAGCGCCTGGCCGAGGATGCCCGAGACGTCCCCCTCTCCTACTACGCGCGGACCACCTGCATCGGCCGCACGTTCGAAGCGACCCCCCGGCCGGCACGGATCGGATCGGTGGGCCTGGGCGCCGGGATGGCCGCCGCCTACCCCGGGCCCGAAGACACGATGCGCTTTTACGAGATCGATCCGGACAACGAGCGCATCGCCCGGACCTGGTTCACCTGGCTCGACGACAGCAAGGCGCGGCAGCTCGACGTCGTCGCGGGGGATGGCCGCCTCGAGCTCGCGCGCTCCAACGACGAGTACGACCTGCTGCTGATGGATGCGTTCAGCGGGGACGGCATCCCGTTCCACCTGCTCACCGTCGAAGCGTTCCAGACCTACCTGGATCGTCTGGCGCCGGACGGCGTCCTGCTGTTCCATCTGTCCAACCGGTTCTTCGAGCTCCGCCCGGTGCTCGCCGCCATCGCACGGGTGCTCGGCATGCACGGTCGCACCAACCGCCTGCTCACCGATCCAAACGACCCCCTCGCGACCGACGCCGTGTGCGTGGTGTTCGCGCGGGACGCGGCCCCGCTCGATCGCGTGACCGCCGGGCAGCCCTGGGTGGACCTGCAGGAAGGGTGGGACACCGTCCTGCCGTGGACCGACGACTACATCGACCTGTGGGCTGCGTTCGACCCCGAAGGCACCCACCCCGACGGCCCGCCACGGCCCAAGGACACGCCGGCTCGCTGACCTCGAACTGCGCAGCCCCTTGCGCAGCGTGCGCCCCCCGTGGCAGTCTCGCGCGGTCGCGAGGGGGGCAGGAGAACGCGGTGAACGAGCGATGCAACCCCAGCCCCGCCACCTGGCGGGTGCATCCCGAGGACGTCCACGCGGAGGTCTGGGTCGCCCCCTCCCATGAGGCGATGCGCCTGCGCCGCATGTTCCCGGGGCTGGACGCGGCCGACGACGACCGCTGGTCCGGTCGCCTGCGCGACCTCGTGATCGCGCCCTACACGCAGCTCACGTTCGTCAGCTTCGATCTCCAGATGTTCCTGTTCGACGTGCTGCACCTGTCGCCCATCGCCCGGGCGAGCCACCTGGTCGGGTTCTTCGGCACCAACCTCGCGGTCACCACCTTGCTGTCGTGGCACCTCGGCCCCTCCGCCGGCTCGGCCTACGTGGCCCTGCTCGCCGCCTGGTACGCCGCGGTCGCGTCCAGTGTTCGCCTGCCGGGCTGGGCGTTGGCGATGGGTCCGTTCCTCGCCGCGTTCGCGTTCGGCGGCCACGCCTTCGCAGCCCACCTCACCAGCCCGATCGCCGCGTGGGGCCTCCTCGTCGCCAGCGGCACGGTGAGCGCGTTCGGCCACATCGCCGAGCCGACCATGCCGCCGCGCACGGCCCTGCCGATGTCCTGGGTCTCGGTCCCCGACTACGTCCGCGGCGTCGAGGGGGCGTGTCCGCGCACGGCCTCGCGGGTGGTGCGGGTCCTGCGGGTCCTGTGGAACGTGCCCTTGGGCATCCTCAACGAGCTCTGGGCCGCGCCACGCCTGATGCCCTACACGGTCCTGCGCGCGATGATGGCGCGAGGCTACGCCACAGACCTCAAGGCCGAGCTGGACGATCGCCGCGATCGGGCCTGGGCCTCCGGCAACCCCGCGCTCGACTACGTCGGGGTGGGCGGCGGCGCCGTGCTGCGGCTCGAGGGGTCCGCGCCACGGTCCGAGGCCGCCTGACGCCAGGCCCGCACCCACAGAAGCAGGCCCAGCACCCAGCCCGCCCCGATCGCCTGCTTGCCCAGGTGGTAGGTCGTGCCGGAGAACCAGGCTGCGTCGGTGGCGCCGAACGCCACGCCGGCCGTCGTCCACACCGCCAGCATCAGGCCTTGCACGCGCAGGTCCCGGTGCCCCAGCCACGCCACCAGCCCTGTGCCCAGCCCGGCCTGCACACTGAATGCGCCCAGGCGCCGAAACGACGCCCACACCGCGTCGGCCTGATCGGGTGCCGCCGCGATCATCGCCGGCACCCCAGACCACACCGTGCCCGCCCCGTGGGCGGCCCATGGGGTCTCGCTCGTGAGCAGGTACGCGCCTGTCGTGAGGTCCAGCAGGGCGATCCCGGCCAGCAACGCGGTGACGAACGGCACTCCCGGCGCCCCGCTTCCCCCGGTCACGGGCTGGTGCCCTTGGCGGCTTCCAGCCACGCCGAGACCTCCGCCGCGGTGCGCGGTCCAGAAGCGCCATGGGCGGGCTCCAGGGTGCTGCTCGCCAGGACCGGCCAGGCCGTCACGGGTTGGGAGCAGTCCGTCGGCCGGGTGAGCCGCCAGTACGCGATCGCGCCGATCTTGAACGCCGTGAGCAGATCCTTGTGCCGATCGAACCGCCCGACGTCGACCACGAGCGACGCCACGGTCGCCATGCTCTCCTTCAGCGGCGACTCGGTCTTGAGCACCCGCAGCCGCTTGCAGTCCCCACACCAGGCCGCACTGAACTCCACGAGGACGGGCTTGTCGGCCGCGACGGCGGTCTCGCAGGTGGCCTTGAGGTCGGCGGCGAGCTGGGCATCCGATCGGGGGGTCCAGTACCGATCAGGGTCCCCCGCCGACACCGGGGACGACCACCCGACCGACAACACCAAGAGCAGGGCGAGCACAGCGCGCATGACACCTCCAGCCTGTCCGCTATGCCTCGCAGGCGCCGTGGTCACACCGCCTCGAGATCCACCACCTGCCGGTGACGTCCGGTGTCCTTGAGCCTGCGGAGCGCGCCGATCACGTCGGCCGTGGTCTCCAGCGGTGCCTCGGGAACCAGCTCGGCCAACCGCGCGCGGAGCTGCGGGCTGCCCGGCCGCAGGTAGGGGTTGGTCGCCTGCTCCTCCGCCATCGTGGACGGCACCGAGCACCGCCCCTGGGCCCGGAGCGCCCGCACCGCCCGAATCCGCGCACGGAGGGGCTCGGACTCGGGCTCGACCCACCAGGCGAACGCGAGGTTGTCCAGGGTGTACTCGTGGGCACAGAACACGGCGGTCTGGCTCGGCAGGGCCCCCAGACGCATCAGGCTGTCGGCCATCGCGGACATCGGCCCGTCGAACACCTTGCCACAGCCCCCCGCGAACAGCGTGTCGCCCACAAAGGCCGCGTCCCCACCCAGGTAGCAGACGTGCCCCGTGAGGTGGCCGTCCGTCCGCCACACCGTGAGCGGCACCCCGCCGAACGTCACCACGTCGCCCTGCGCCACCGGGTCGGTCAGCCCGGGGATGGCGCTGGCCGTGGCGGCCGCGCCGACCACCCGAAGGCTCGCCAGGCGTCCCTCCAGGTCCAGGTGGTGGTGCAGGCCGATGTGGTCGCCGTGGGTGTGGGTCGTGAGCAGGGTCGTCAGCGTGAGGCCCTCGGCCGCACACACCGCGAGCGCGCCCTGGGCGTTGGGGCCATCGACCACCGCGGCCTGGTGGTCTTCGGACTCCAGCACCCACACGAGGTTGTCGGACGCCGCGGGGACCGTGTGGACCCGCAGGCGCCCGCCCGCGACAGGGATTGGATCGGGAACGACGGTGACCGCGTGGGACAGGAAGCACCTCCGGGCATCGCCGTAGCGCGTCAGTCCGCCTCGGACGGTCCCTCGGCCACCTTGATGACGTACGACGGCGTCCCGTGCGGATCGACGATCACGGTGAACCGTCCGAACGGGGCATCCACCGGGGGAAACGCCATCGTGCCCCCGAGCCGGACGGCGTCGGCCGCGGTCGCGTCACAGTCCGCCACCGCAAACCACGGCGACCAGTGCGGCGCCATGCCTTCCCACGCCTCGGTCATCTGCAGGATGTGGCCGTTCTCCCGCCCGTCGACGAACACGCTGGCCATCCGCGTCGGGCCCTCCTCCACGCGTACGCCCCACCCGAACACCGCCGTGTAGAACGCCACGGCCCCGTCCAGATCGTCGGTGGCCAGCTCGTTCCAGCACAGGCTCACCGGCTCGTTGACCCGCCCCGCTCCATGGTGCGCGCCGGGCTGCCACAGGCCGAACACCGCCCCGGAGGGATCGGCGAGAAACGCCATCCGGCCGGCGTCCATCACGTCCATCGCGGGGACGACCACGGTTCCACCATGCTCGGTGGCGGTGGCGATCGTGGCGTCCACCGAGGCCACGGTGATGTAGTTGTTCCACACCGGCGGCACGCCCTCGGCCTTCATCGCCTCCGACAGCGCGCCCAGCCCCGCCACCGGCACGCCGCCGTGCAGGAACATCGCGTAGGGGGGTCCTCCGCCGGTGTCGCCATCCTCGCGGGTCCAGCCGAACAGCTCCCCGTAGA
>JAUHWK010000309.1 GCA_030424555.1 bacterium
GCTGCCGGGCGTGCGCACCTGGTCCTTGATCGGCAGGAAGCTCTTGGCGACGAAGCCCACGGAGAACTGGGGGATCGGCTGCGCGGCCACGCCGATGTCCATGTTGCCGGTGATCGTCTGGCCTGCCCACTCCCGCTGGAGGATGGACAGGGTGCCGTTGAGTCCGAACGACAGCCGGCGGTCCAGGACCGGCGCGGCGAGAGCCAGCGTGACGTGGTGATCATCCTGTCGGTTGACCAAGCCCGTGTCGATCGGCGCCCAGCCCGGGAGCTCATCGGGGTGGAACGGCGGGAAGCGAATCGATCCCGAGTAGTCCAACCCAAACTTGATGTACTCGTTGGTCCGGCCGTCGATCGCAGAGGCGGACCAGATCCACTCGCGGTCGAAGCCCCCGACGAACCCCAGCTGGATGTCGAACTGGTCGGTCAGGCCGATGTTCGCTGGGCTGGTGGTGACGACGCTGTTGTCGCGCGGATCGGCCACGGCAGCGCCGCCCATCGCCGAGATGTCGGCGGAGACGAAGTCCTGCGCCCCGGCGACCGTGGGCGCAAGGAGCGCCAGCAGGGACGCGACGGACGGACGAAAAGGCATGGCGCGGACTACCGCTCGCCCGCCACCGCGGCAAGGACGGGACTGGGCCGTGCCGGGAGGGCCGTGGTGTCGGGCACCCGCCAGGACAGGCACCAGCCGAGCCGGCCGAATGTCGGGTCGGCGCGGACCGTGTCGAGACCGGCGTGGGCGGTCCAGCGCCGGGCGTCTCGCGTGCTGACCGTGGTGCGGGTGAGCCGGGCGAGGATCCGCCACTGCACGATGGCGTGGAGGAACAGGAACGCGGAGAGGGGGGCGCGCAGGGCGTCCAGCAGGTGGGGGATGGCCCGTCCCATCGCGGTGAGCAGGCTGCCCTCCGACGCGGGCTCCATGAACGTCACCACGCCGCCAGGACGGGTGACGCGTGCTGCCTCGGTGAGCACCTCCTCTGGGCGGTCGACCAGGTACAGCACCGAGTGCCCGACCACGGCGTCGAACCGGTCCGTGTCGAACGGGAGCGACTTGCCGTCGGCGTGGACGAACCGGACCCGTCCGTGCAGCTCGGGGCGCATCGCGAGCTGTTGGGTGGCGGTGTCGATCATCGGGCGGCTGAGATCCACCCCGACGACCTCGACGCCCGGATCGAGCAGCG
The DNA here is from genome assembly GCA_030424555.1 of bacterium. Lineage (GTDB taxonomy): Bacteria > Myxococcota_A > UBA796 > UBA796 > JAUHWK01. Next base: position 1,181 of record JAUHWK010000309.1, read on the forward strand.
AGGCGAGGTGCAGGGTGGTCCGGCCGGGGCCGCACCCCACGTCGAGCACCCTCGCGCCCGGCGGCAGCCGCCGGAGGGGGGCGGAGAGGTGGACCAGGTCGCTGTCCCAGAATCGGTTCTCGGTCACCAGGCGGTAGGCGAGGACGCCGAGCCGGGTGCCGAAGATCGGATGGGACACGAACCCTCCCGGAAGACGTGGGTGTGACCGCGGGGTCAGAACACGTCGGGCGTGGGCTCGCATTCCTTGGCGCCGGATGTTGACGTGTGGCCCACGGACGGAGGCCGTGTCGACGTCTCCGGACCGCTGGGCATCGGATAGGGCGGGGGGATGACTGGCTGGGCCCACATCGCTGTCGCACGTCCGCTGTCGGGGGCGCTGACCTACGCGGTGCCGGCGTGGATGGCGGGCGACCTGCGTCTGGGGCACGTGGTGGAGGTGCCGCTCGGCCGCCAGCGTGAGACCGGCTGGGTGGTGGGGTTCCCCGACGCACCGGACTTCGATCCGGCCAAGGCCAAGCCGGTCACCCGCATCCTGGACCCCGAGCCGGTGTTCGATGCGGAGCAGCTGGCGTTCTATCAGTGGATCGCCGACTACTACCTGGTGCCGGTGGGGATGGTGGTCCGCACCGCGACCCCGTCGGAGGTGCGGGCGCGCAGCGTGCGGGTGGTCGTGCCCACCGAGGAAGGCGTGGAGGCGCTGGCGGCGGGGCTGTCGGAGGACGGCGCGGCGGGGCCCCGGGCGCTGGTGTTGCGGGAGGTGGTGGCGCGCGCCGGGCTGACCCCCCGTGGGCTGGCGCGTCGCCTGGGACAGGAGCTCGACGCGAAGGCGGTCCGCAGGGCGCTGGACGGCCTGGTGCGTCGGGGGCTGGCCCAGTGGGATGAGCGCAGCTTGCAAGGGGTCCAGGGCCGCGAGACCTGGGTGGTCCGTCAGGGGACGGACGAGGCCGCACGCGCCTGTCTGACCCGCCCCGGCAAGCGCATGGCGGCGCTGCTGGACGCCCTGGAGCGGGAAGGCGGTGCTGCGAAGGTGGCGGCGTTGTCGGCGGCCCAGGGCGCCACCGTCCACGACGCGCTCCGGCGGCTGGAGGCGGCGGGGGCCGTGGTCAAGGAGGAGCGGGAGGTCCGCGACGTGCTCGCGGACGCGCCGCCCCTGGGTGCGGTCGTGCCCCCCACGCTCAATGCGGATCAGACGGCGGCGCTGGCGGCCCTGACTGGCGAGGATCGGGCCAGGCCGTGGTTGCTGTTTGGCGTGACGGGGTCAGGCAAGACCGAGGTGTTCCTTGGCGCCGCCGCAAAGGCCCTGGCGCGGGGGCAGCAGGTCTGCGTGCTCGTGCCGGAGATCGGGCTCACGCCCCAGCTCGTCGGACGCTTCCGGGCTCGCTTCGGAGACGGGGTGGCGGTGCTGCACTCCGGGCTGTCGGGCGGGGAGCGGCTGGCGCACTGGCGACGGATCCGGGCGGGGGAGGCCTCGGTGGCGGTGGGGGCGCGCTCGGCGCTGTTCGCCCCGTTCCGCGACCTGGGGCTGATCGTCGTCGACGAGGAGCACGACGACTCGTACAAGCAGGACGACGGCGTGCGGTACCACGCCCGGGACCTGGCGGTGGTGCTCGGGCACCGGCGCGGGTGTCCGGTGGTGCTGGCCAGCGCCACGCCCTCGCTTGAGTCCTGGCACAACGCGCAGTCCGGTCGGTACGGCCTGCTGCGCCTGCCCACCCGGGCCACACCCCGTCCCGTCCCCGCGATCGAGCTGGTGGACATGACGGAGGTCGACAAGGACGAGGACGGCCGTCGCCCCCTGTTTGCGCCCGAGGTCCTGTCCGCGCTCGGGGAGACCTTCGACACGGGCGGACAGGCGATCGTGCTGTACAACCGCCGCGGGTTCGCCACGATGGTGCAGTGCGGCAGCTGCGGCGCGTCGTACGACTGTCCCAACTGCGGGATCTCGATGACCCTGCACCGTCGGGACCGGGTGATGGCGTGTCACTACTGCGGGTACCGTCGGCCGATCGATCCCGCCTGCCCAGCCTGTGGGGCCCACGACCTGCAGGAGCTGGGACGGGGCACGGAGCGGGTCCACGACGTCCTGGCGGAGGCGTTCCCAGGGGTGGCGATGGCGCGGATGGACGCCGACACGACCACCACCAAGGGTGCCCACCACGCGATCCTCGACAGCGTGCGGTCGGGCAAGGTCCAGCTGCTGGTCGGCACCCAGATCGTGGCCAAAGGGCACGACCTGCCGGGGGTGCAGACCGCGGTCGTGGTCAGCGCGGACCATGGGCTGCGGATGCCGGACTTTCGGTCGGCGGAGCGCACGGTGTCGCTGGTGGTGCAGGCCGCGGGCCGGGCGGGGCGTGGGCAGGTGCCGGGTCGGGTGCTGGTGCAGACCGGTGTGCGCGACCACGCCGCGCTGGAGAACCTCGGCGACGTGGAGGCCTTCCTGGAGCGGGAGCAGCGCCAGCGCCAGATCTTGGGCTACCCGCCGTGGACCCGCCTGGTGCTCGTGGGCCTGGACGGGGTGAAGCGCCCGCAGGTCGCGCAGGCGGCGAACGCGCTGGCCCACACCTTGGGACGGATGGCCCCCCGGGACCGCTCGGTGGAGGTGCTGCCGGCGGCGGCGGCGGCGTTGCCCCGGCTGGTGGGACGGTGGCGGTTTCAGCTCATCGTGCGCAGCCGGGACGTGCGTGCGCTTCGGCGCTTTCTCGTGCGGGCCCGTTCGACGCTGGAGGGGGCCGGGGGTCGGGGTGTCCGGGTACAGGTGGACGTCGACCCTCGCCACCTGATGTAGACCGGGAGCCCGCGTGTTGTTGTCCAGCCGTCTTCGCGCGATGGGTGCGTTTGCCGATGCGCTGACGGGTCCCGTCCGGCGGGTGTCGGAGCTGTCGTTCACGGTCCGTCCATGGGACATCGACCTGAACGTCCACCTCACCAACGGGCGCTACCCCCAGCTAATGGACGCAGGACGCCTGCACCTGCTGGTGTCGAGTGGGGCCACCTCCCAGCTGCTTCGGGACCGCACCCGCCCGATCGCGGTGGAGCAGCACCTGGTGTTCAAGCGGGAGCTCGGGCTGGGCGCGCGGTTCACCCTGCGGACCGAGGTGACGGGCCGCGATCGCAAGGCCCTCGTGTTCACGCAGCGCTTCCTGGTGGGGGACCGCCTGCACGCCGAGGGCACGGTGAACGTCGTGCTGCTCGGGCCCGACGGCGTCGTGTCCCCCGAGGCGATCCAGGCCCTGCTGTGGGACGGAACCGACGGGGGAACGGCCGATCAGGTCCAGGCGAGCCCGCGACGCGCCGACCAGTAGGCGGTCGGGGTCATCGCCAGGGTGTCGAGCGCGGCGAGGTCCTCGGCGTCCAAGGCGAGCGTGGTGGCCGCCAGGTTGCTGTGGAGCTGGTCGAGTGTGGACGCCCCGGACAGGACGACGTCGACCGCGTCGTGGGCCAGGATCCACCCCAGCGCCACCGCGTCGGGGGTGCAGCCGTGCTTGGCCGCCAGCGGGGCGAGGACGGTGAGGACGGCGTCGAGGTCGGATCGGGCGGTCAACCGGCCGTTGGCCACCCCCTCCTTCACGACGACCCCGAGCCCGGCGGCGTGGGCTTCGGCCAGGGCGGGCCCGGCGGAGGGGTCGAGCAGGTTGAAGGTGGCCTGGACGACGTCGAACCAATCGGCGTGGTCGGCGACCACCCGGCGGAGGGTGCGGGCTTGCTCGGGGCCCGTGACGGTGAGCCCCATCCGCACGCCGTGGGCGCGGCAGAACGCGGACATCGCGTCGAGCACACCCAGGTCGTCGAGCACGCCCCCGTCGGGGGTCACCGAGTGGATGCAG
>JAUHWK010000310.1 GCA_030424555.1 bacterium
CCGCGGTCGACGCCACGCCCCTCCCTGCCGCCACGTACTGGTCTGGGCCGGGGTTCGACGCCCACGACCCAGCCCTCGCCCTCGCCGGGTTGTTGGGGGCCAACCGGTCGCGGTGGCCCACCGTGCGCGACGCCACCGGACGCCTGGTCCGCGTGCGCGCCCCGTTCGTCCCGCTGCACGCGATGCGTCCGCTCCAGGCGAGCCTGTACGTGCGCGACGTGGACGCCGTTCGGGCCGAGGTCGCCGACCTGCGGGCGCGCTTTCCCGACGATCCCACGATGATGACCTACGGCGCGGAGATCGACCTGTGGCTCGGCCGCTACGCCGAGGGCTTGGCGGCCGCCGAGGAGGCGCTGCGCCGGTGCCACACCCAGAAGTGGGCCTGGGTCGGACTGGGGGCCAGCCGCATGTTCTGCGGCGACCTCGAAGGGGCCCTCGCGGCCTACGCAGAGGGGGCGGACGTCACCGGTGGCGACGGCCCGAGCGCCTACGTGTACCGCGGCGAGGCGCTGTGGCGTCTGGGGCGGGCGCGCGAGGCCCTGCCGGACCTGTCCGAGGCGTGCCGCCGCAAGCCCACGCGCGTCGGGGGATGGGTGCTGTGGGCGCGGGCCCACCTCGACGTGGGACGGACCGACCCGTCGGCCAAGGTCCTCGGACACCTGCGCGCCACCTGCCCCGGCCTGTGGGTCGACCTGCTCGCACTCACCGGCCCCACCCAGGACCCCGGCACCCTGCTGGACGGCGTGCTGTCCCTGATGCGCGGCAACCGCAGCTCCGCGCTGCCCACCTACGTGGCGGACGGCACCGTGCGGGGGATCACCTGGACCCCACCGGTGCGCCGATCGCCTCCTGGATCCCCGCCTCCAGCGACCGCGGCGTGAACCCGAGGTCTGCGCGGGCCGCCGACGTGTCGTACGTGATGCCGAGCGGGAGGGGCACCCCGACGACCCACGGCGTGCGCCAGCCCCGCACGTCGCGCCAGGTCCTGAGGAGCGTGGACAGGGGACGGGGACGGTCGGCCAGGTTGTACGCGTGGCCGACGGCCGCCTCCGCCGTGGCCGCCGCCACCGAGGCCTGGGCCACGTCGCCCGCGTGGACCACCGGCAGCGAGAACTCCGGCACCACCGCGAGCGGCAGCCGCTGGAGCCAGCGCTCGATCATCGGGCCGTGGACCTGGTCGCCCGAGCCGTACACGGCACACGGGCGCAGCCGCACCAGCGGCAGATCCAGCGACCGGGCGAGCCGCACCGCGAGCTGGTCCGACAGGGCCTTGCTGACCGCGTAGTGACGGACCCGTCCGCGATCGGCCCGGGTGAGCTCTGGGGCGGACTCGGTGAGCACCTGGCCGACCCGCTGGCGGTACACGGCGGTCGAGCTGATCTGCAGCACGCGCCCCACGCCCGCACCGGCGGCCGCCCGCAGCACGTTCTCGGTACCGGTGAGGTTGGGCCGCGCGAAATCGTCCCACGCAGCCCGCTCCAACGTGTACAGCGCCGCGTTGGCGACGACGACGTCCGCCCCGTCGAAGGCCTCCTGCAGCCGCCCCTCCTCCAGCAGGTCTGCCCGGACGATCTCGACCCCGCGGCGGGCCAGATCGGCGCCGGCCGTGGGCCGACGGACCACCCCACGGACCTGCCACCCCGCCTCCAGGAAGGCGACGGCGAGGTGCCCCCCGAGGAACCCCGTCACGCCCGTGATCGCGACCCGACGCCCGTCCATCGACATCCTCCCGGTCTCGCATGCTCCCGGTCGTCCGGGGATCCACGCCCCGGGGCTTGCATCCTTGGCGCGGGTAAGCGACCATCACCCGGTCCACAAGGGGTCCCCGTGCGTCTCGTCCTTCCCTTCCTGTCCAGTCTGGTCCTCGTCGGCGCGTCGTGCGGCGGGTCCGAGACCGCGGCGGATCCGTACACCCGGTTCACCACCTCGTACGAGTCCGAGGTCGTCCCCGCGTGGAACCGCTGGAAGCACGCCGCCTGGCGCGCCCACACCCAGGTCGTCGACGGCGACGCCCGCCGCGCCCAGGAAGCCGTCACCGCCCGCCGCGACTGGCTGCGCAAGGCCAGCAACGCCCGGTGGGCCCGCGAGGCCCGCGAGCTCACGGTCGCCTCCGCCACGATGCCCCAGGCGCCCTCCGCAGCCCAGGAGGCCGGCGTCGAGGCCGTGCGTGTCCTCGCCCGGCGCAACCCGTCCACCGACATCGACCTGCTCGAGACCCGCGACCTGTACGACGGCTCCCACCTGCGCCTTCGCCTGCGGACCCGTCCCGCGCTCGACGGCGCCCCCATCGAGCAAGACGAGCTGCAGCGTCTGTACGCCGACGCCACCGACATCGGGGAGCGCCACGAGCTGTGGATGGCCTCCACGGAGACCTCCTCCCGCCTGAAGGGCAGCTACCTGGCCCTGCGCGACGTCCACAACGACATCGCCCGCAAGGGCGGCTGGACCGACCACCTCTCCCGAGAGATCGACAGCTACCGGATGGACGTCGACGGCCTCCGCGACTTCCTCACCGAGGTCAGCCGCGACATCCAGCCGCTGTACCGGGAGCTCCACACCTGGACCCGCTACGCGGTCGCCACCCGTGCGGGCGCCGAGCCGCCCTCCGCCTTGCCGGCCCACTGGCTTCCCACGCCGCTCGGCCGCGACTGGTCGGGCCTGGTCGCCCTCGAGGGTGCGGACTTCGACACCGCCTTGTCCCAGCAGGGCGCGCCCGCGATGCTCCGCTCCGTCGAGTCGCTGTACACCTCGTTCGGGCTCGAGCCCCTCCCCGACACGTTCTGGGAGCGGTCCAGCCTCTACCCGGCCGATGCCAGCACCGGCCTGGGCAAGACCGTCGGCGCCAGCGCGTGGGACATGAACCTCAGCGGGGACATCCGCGTGTTGATGTCCGCCAGCGCCACCGAGCACGACTGGCACCAGGCGATCCGTGAGTTCGGGTTCGCCCACGCCTTCCAGGAGCGGCACCGCGCCGCGCTCCCTGTCCCCGTCCGGCAGCTTCAGCCGCGGGCCATGCAGGGTGCCGTCGCCACCTGGGCAGACCTGATCGCCTCCCGTCCCGACCACATCGAGGCCTCCGGCCTGATGGATGACGCCCGCCACGACATGCCCGCCCTGCTCCGGGAGGCCCTGGTGGTCATCCCGTGGATCCGGTTCATGTCGAGCGTGGTCGTGCCGTTCGAGGTGCAGGTGTACGCCCGGGAGCTCCCGGAGAACCGGGTCAACGAGACCTTCTGGACCCTGATGGACGACGGCATGGGCATCGTGCCGCCCGAGCCCCGCAGCGAGCGCTACGCCGACGCGCTGTGGTACTCGCCGCTGCACGACCTGCCCGGTCACACCGTCGATCCGCTCCTCGCCACGCTGATCGCCTACCAGCTGCACGTCACGCTCGCCGAGCGCGCCGGCGCGGATCCCCGCACGGCCGACTTCGCGAACAACCCGTCCGTGGGCGAGGCGATGCGGTCGCTCGCCACGACCGAGGGCCTGCGCGACTGGCGAATGGTCGTCAGCGACCTCACCGGCACCGCGCCGTCCGCCGAGGCCCTGGTCCGGTACTTCCAGCCGCTCCAGGCCTGGCTCGAGGCCCAGAACGCCGGCCGCTCTGCGACGCTCGACACCCCGTGAGCCGTCGCCTGCGCGTCCTCGCGCGGGGTCGACGCTGGGCGATCGTCGCCAAGCCCCCCGGGCTGCCCTGTCACCGCAGCGCGCTCGTCAACGAGCGAGACACCGTGGCCGCCCGCGCCAAGGCGCGGTTCGGGTGTCCGATCCACCTCGTCCACCGCCTGGACCGGGCCACGAGCGGCTGCCTGCTGATCGCGTTTGACCCCGAGGCCGCCGCCCGCCTGCACGACGGGCTGCGCAGCACGGCCTCCACCAAGCGCTACGTGGCGCTGGTTCGGGGGTGGTGGCGGTGGGACGATCCATTCGTGATCGACCACGCCCTCAAGGACGAGGACGGCACCACCATGCTGGACGCCCGCACGACCGTGCGGGGGCTCGGGGGCGGTCGCGCTCCCCGGGCGAGCCTGGTCGAGGCCACGCTGCACTCAGGTCGCACCCACCAGATCCGCCGCCACCTGTCGGCGATCGACCATCCGGTGCTCGGCGACACGGCCCATGGCGACAGCCGCCACAACCGCCTGTGGCGCACGGAGCACGCCCTGCCGCGCCTCGCGCTGCACTGTGCGGAGATGGACATCCCGTGTGAGGAGACTGGCCGCGCGCGGGCCGTCTGCCCCTTGCCTGAGGACCTCGCGCCCGTGTTCGCCGCCCAGCCTTGGTGGTCCGAGGCCGTCCGCCGCACCCCGTGGCTCGGCCGTCCCCCCATCCACCTGCACCGCGATCGTGGAGCCTCCCGATGACCGGCACCGTGCCTCCGCCGCCCGCCCCCCAGGGCGCCACCACCTGCGCCCTGCACGACGGCATCGACGCCCAGATCCGCGCGAGCGGGCGACCGGACCTGCACCCCGACGGGCCCACGGTCACCCAGGACCTGATCGCGAGCGACGGGATGGTGGACTGGCAGGAGGCGAAGATCGCCCGCACCATGCTGCGCGACGCCTGCTGGAGCGACCTGCCCCCGGTGTACGGACGGTACGGCTCGGATGCCACGCGCGCGCTGATCGACGGCCTGCGCGCCCTGTACGACGTCCCCGCGGCGATCGTCACCGACTGTGGGGCCGCCGCGGCCGCTCTCGTAATCGACGCGGTCGTGCAGCCCGGCGACCACGTGCTGCTCGCGCGGCAGATATACGGCAAGACCCGCGCACACCTGGAGTGGCTCGCCCCCCGCATCGGCGCGACCCCTCGGGTCGGGCACCGCGGACGGTACGATCCTCCGAATGCTCCCCCGCCGGCAGGTCCCCAACGCCCTCACGCTGCTCCGGCTCGCCTTCGCCGGCGGGTTCTTTCTCGCGTTGGAGGCCTGGCGGTACGCCGACGGCCCGTCCCCGGCCCTGCTCGT
>JAUHWK010000311.1 GCA_030424555.1 bacterium
TCTGGCCCGCCATCTCGTGCACGCGGGTCAGCGCGTCCCGTTCGTCGCGCAGGATGGTCAGGAGATGATCGACGACGCGCGCGTCGAGATCGGCGCGCGCGACGATCCAGTTGTTCATGGCCACGGTCGGCACGGGAGCGTCGACCCCGGGATAGATGCCGGCGGGAATGACGCCCGCCTCGTAGTAGGGGTGGGCGGCCAGGAGGGCATCGCGTCCGGCGAGATCAGCACCTCGATGGACTACAACTGCCAGGCCCGCAACGACTGGTGGTCCGGCGACGAGCTCCCGTCCGACCGCCAGGTGCGCAACGACCCCGACTACACCGTCCGCGCCTGGATCGCGGTGGTGTCCTACCTGCTGACCGACTGGCGATTCCTGTACGAGTGAGGAGGAAGAGATGGCACGCTTCGACCGACGCGAGTTCCTCCGCCTGATGGGCGCCAGCGGCCTCGCCGCGACCACCGCGCCTTCCTGGCTCGGACGCGCCCATGCCAACGAGGGCTACGACGGACCGTTCCTGGTGACGGTCCACTGCTCCGGCGGGTGGGATCCCACCCTGCTGTGTGACCCCAAGGGCCGCGTGGACGAGAACGCCACGGACCCCGTCAACATGTACTACACCGACGAGATCGAAGAGATCGGTGCGTTCAAGGTGGCGCCGGTCGACGGCCACGCCACGTTCTTCGAGCGCATGAAGGATGATCTCCTCGTGATCAACGGGGTCGACGCCCAGACCAACAGCCACGAGACCGGCACCCGCTACGTGTGGTCGGGCTCGATGGACCCAGGCACGCCCGCCCTCACCGCGCTCGCTGCGGCCAAGGTCGAGCCCCGCCCGACCCTCGCGTTCGTCAGCCACGGCGGGTACGACATCACCAACGGAATCGTCGGCAGCACGCGCCTCCCCGACGGCAGCACGGTGCTCGAGATCGCCCACCCCACCCGGTTGGACGTCAACGACCCCGAGCGCACCCTGTTCCCGGACGCCATCCAGGCCCGGATCGACCGCGCCTCCCAGGAGCGCCTCGCCCGCCTGCACGCCCAGGCCTCGTTGCCGCGCGTCAAGCAGTCCATCGGGCTGCTGCAGCAGGCCCGCTCGGGCAACAACGACCTCGCCCGCCTCGCCGAGGTGCTGCCCGATCTCAACGGCTACAGCGGGATGGACCGCCAGGCCGCCGTCACGATCGCGGCGTTCAAGGCCGGCGTGTCCGTGAGTGCGAACCTCACGACCGGCGGGTTCGACACCCACGGCAACCACGACACCAGCCACACCCCTCGGCTGCAGACGCTCATCCGTGGCCTCACCACGTTGATGGACGAGGCGGAGGCCGCCGGCATCGCCGACAAGCTCATCGTGGTCGTCGGCTCCGACTTCGCCCGCACCCCTTGGTACAACGACGGGAACGGCAAGGATCACTGGTCGATCACCAGCATGATGATGTGGGGACCGGGCATCCGCGGCGGCCGCGTCCTCGGGGGCTCCGACGAGCGCCAGGTGTCGATCCCGGTCGACCCGTCCTCGCTCAAGCCCTCCGAGAGCGGCCAGCGCATCACGTACCAGAACGTCCACGCCTCGCTGCGTGACCTGATGAAGCTCAACGGCTGGGAGACCGCCGACCGCTACCCCGTCGGCTCGGCCCTGCCGCTCTTCACCTGACGGAGTGCCTGTGAACGCCTGGACGGCCCGTTGGCTCGCCCGCACCAGCCCGCTGTGGCTCACCCTCGCCCTGTCGTGCAAGCCCAAGGACGGCCCAGACGCCCAAGACACGGACACCGATGAGGACACCGACACGGTCCTCGTCGGTCCGTCGTGTGGCGATGGGGTCGTCGACGACGGAGAGGCCTGTGACGACGGCGAGGCCAACAGCGACACCGCCCCGGACGCCTGCCGCACCACCTGCACGCTGCCGACCTGTGGCGATGGGGTCACCGACGCCGAAGAGGGCTGCGACGACCAGAACGAGCTGGGCGGCGATGGCTGCTCGCCCGGGTGCGTGGCCGAGTCCCTCCCCGGGGAGGTCGAGCCCAACGACATCCCCGCCACCGCCTCACCGGTCACCGCCGGAGTGGGGGCGATGGGGGGCCTGTCCGAGCTCGACATCGACTGCTGGGCGGTGGAGGTCGAGGACAACGGCTGGCTCGACGTGCGCGCCACCGGCCCCGACGGCACCTGCCCGCCCGATCTGGTGATCCGGCTGTACGACCTCGACGACGACGAGGTCGCGATGGCCCGGGGTGGCGACGAAGAAGGCGCATGCGCCCACCTCAACCCGAGCGAGACCGAAGACGCGGCCTACCTGGACGGCGGGGTCTACACCGTGTGCGTGGAGGGCCTGCTGCGGAGCGCGGTCCCCGTCTACCGCCTGGTGGTGGAGACCGGAGACGACTCCTGCCTCGGGTTCGACCCGCCCCCCGAGGACGACCCCGACGGCGACGGCCTCGCCAACGCCTGCGATGCCGACGACGACGACGACGGCGTCCCCGACACCACGGACAAGTGTCCCCTCGTCTCCGATGGCCCCGCCACGCCCATCGCCCGCACGCCCACCAACGGCTTCATCCAGGACTGGATGATCGCCGCGGGGATCCGCGGCGACGCCGTCGGCTCCGACGGCGCCTGCGACCCGTCCGACGTCTCCAGGCTCGGCACCGACGATGCCACCGCCGTGCCGTCGCTGGGCGAGAGCCCGGGCGGCGTGCCGCTCCGGCTGTGGCACGAGGAAGACGGGAACATCGCGTTCGCCGACCTCAGCAACGCGGCCTCTCCCCGCGAGGTGTACGCGGTCACCTGGGTCAAGGCCGACGCCCAGACCGAGGCCAACCTGTACGTGGGGGCCGACGACGGCGTGGTCGGGTGGGTCGAAGGGGTGCGCGTGGGCGAGGACGAGGTCTGCAAGGGCGTGACCATCGACCACCTGAGCTGGCCCGTCACCCTCAAGTCCGGCTGGAACCGCGTCACGATCAAGGTGCGCGACCACGGCGGCGGATGGGGCCTCGTCGCGCGGTTCAAGGACCTGTCGGGGAACAACCTCGACGGCCTGGAGGTCTCTCCCACCGGGCCCGCCCGCTGGAACCGCAACCAGGCGGACCGGGACGGCGATGGCCTCGGAGACGCCTGCGATCCCGAGCCCTGACGGCGCAGGGTCCCGTGCCCCTTGGCGTAGGACCCTCCCCGCAGGCCCTCAGGCGCGCTCGTGCTTGCGATCGCGGCCCATCAGTCGGCCCAGCCCTTCCTTCGCCGACAGGCCGTCCGACAGCATCGCGTGGACCACCTCGGCGATGGGAAGCTCCACCCCATGACGTCGGCCCAGCGCCACCGCGGTCCCCGCCGTGCGCACCCCCTCCGCCGTCTCCCCGAGCTCCTCGAGGATGTCTTCGAGCGTCCGCCCTTGGCCCAGCGCGAGCCCCACCCGCCGGTTGCGCGACAGGTCGCCCGTGCAGGTGAGGACGAGGTCGCCCATCCCCGCGAGCCCAGCCAGGGTGAGCGGATCAGCCCCCATCGCGACCGCGAGCCGCGTGATCTCCGCCAGGCCCCGCGTGATCAACGCCGCCCGCGCGTTCAACCCCAGGCCCAGGCCATCGCTGATGCCCGTGGCGATCGCGATCACGTTCTTGAGGCTCCCGCCCACACACACCCCGACCGTGTCGTCGGTGTGGTAAACGCGCAGCGCCCCCCCGTGGAAGGTGTCGGCCACCCGCGCCGCGGGCTCCGGAGGCCCCGCCACCACCACGGTCGTCGGAAGCCCCCGGGCGAGCTCGGCCGCGAACGACGGCCCGGACAGCACGGTCACCGGACGGCCCCCACCCGCTGCCCTCGCGACCTCCGACATCGTCTCCAGCGTGCTCTCCTCGAGGCCCTTGCTGGCGCAACACACCCCCGCATCGGGCCGCATGGACCCCACCGCGGCCGTCAGCACCGCGCGAACCGCATGGCTCGGCACCGCCACGACCACCAGCGCCGCCTCCCGCACCGCTTCGTCGAGGGAGGCGGTGGCCACCAGCGGCTCGGGCCACGCCACCTCGCGCAGGTACCGCGGGTTGCGTCGGGTGCGGTTCATCTCCTCAGCCCGTGCTGGGTGACGCTCCCACAGCCTCACCGTGTGGCCCACCGAGGCCAGCTGCACCGCCAGCGCCGTCCCGAACGAACCGCCGCCCAACACCGCACACGCCACCGCGACTCCCCGTCGATCTCCCGGATGGTACCGCAGGGGGGACGTCCCGGTGCGCGCTGGCTCACGACCCGTGTGCGCGGTACCCGATCAGGCGGGTCGATGGAGGAACCGTGCAGTTGGGCATCCTGGTCCGCCGCGCGGCCAACCTCGACAGCACGTGGACCACGCTCCACCTCGCGCAGGCCGCCCTCGACCGCGGCCACGACGTCCGGTTCATGGAGCCAGGCGACATCGAGGTCGACGATCGGCGCCAGCTCGTCGCCCGCACGTTCGGCTTCGAGTCCGCTGGCGGCATCACCGTCGAGCGCATGGTCCGCGCGCTGCGCAAGCGCGAAGCCCCCCGGCGGTACCTGCGGCTGGACGCGCTGGACGTCCTCTTGATGCGCTGCGCCCCGTTCGACCCCACCATCGCCGCCCTGGGGCTGATGGCCGCCGACGCCGGGGTGGAGGTCGTCAACGACCCCCGCGGCATGCTGCGGGTGCAGCACAAGGCCTGGCTCGCCTCCCTTCCCGGCGTTCCCATCCCCCGCACGCTCGTCACCCGCTCCTTGGCGCAGGCGCAGGTGTTCTTCGACAAGCACCGCAAGCCGGTCGTCGTCAAGCCAGCCCGCGGCTCGGGGGGACGGGCGGTCCACTTCGTCCGACGGCGAGATCCCGTCGGGTTCGATCGCGCCTTTCGCGCCGCCTCCGAGGCCCTGGGATCCGACCGCCACGTCGTCGTCCAGACCTACCTCCCGGAGGCCGAAGCCGGGGAGAAGCGCCTGGTCTGGATGGATGGGACCCTTCTC
>JAUHWK010000312.1 GCA_030424555.1 bacterium
CCCATGGACACCCCATGCTCGCGCTGCTCGCCCTGATGGTTCCCGCCCACGCCGACCCCGGGATGTGGCTCCCCGAACAGATGCCCGCCGTGGCCACCGAGTACGACGACCTCGCCGTCGATCCCTCGGTGCTCGCCGACCCCACCGGTCCCTTGCTCGGCAGCGTCGTGTCCCTCGGCGGGTGCAGCGGCAGCTTCGTGAGCGAGACCGGGCTGATCATCACGAACCACCACTGCGTCGAGGGCTACCTCCAGGCGATCTCGGACGAGACGACCAACCGCTGGCGCGACGGGTACGTGGCGCCCACCCTCGCCGACGAGCTGCCCACGGGCGCGGCCGGCCGGGTGTACCTGACGGTGGCGATGACCGACGTCACCGACGGCATGATGAAGGGCATCGGCCGCGGCACCAAGGACGCCAAGCGCGCCGACCGCCTGGAGGCCAACGACAAGGCCCTGGTCGCCGCCTGTGAGGCCAAGGCCGACGATCGCCGCTGCGGCGTGTACGCCCTGGACGGCGGCGCCCGCTTCTTGCTGATCGAGCGTCGGGAGCTCAAGGACCTGCGCGTCGTGTGGGCCCCGCCCCGCAGCGTGGGCCAGTACGGCGGCGAGATCGACAACTGGGAGTGGCCCCGCCACGGCTTCGACGCCGCGCTGCTCCGCGTCTACGTCGCCCCGGACGGGTCGAGCGCCCCCTACGCCGAGGGCAACGTCCCCTTCGCGCCGGAGCATCACCTCGCGCTGTCGCCCGGCCTGTCGGAGGGCGATCTGGCCCTGGTCGCCGGCTACCCCGGCCGCACCGCCCGTCACCGGCTCGCCGCCGAGCTCGAGGCCGACGTCACCGAGGACTGGCAGCGCACCGTCGATCTGGTCGACCGCTGGATGCCGATCCTGGAGCACCACGCCGCCACCTCCGAGGACGCCAGCAGCCGCCTCGGACCGACGATCTCCAGCCTCGGCAACGTGCGAAAGAACCGGGCGGGCGTGATCGAGGGCATCGTCCGCTCCGACGGCCTGTCCGTGATGCAAGCGTCCGAGGCCGAGCTCTTGGGCTGGCTGCGCGCCGACAAGGCCCGCGCCCGCCAGTGGCAGCCCGTGTACGATGAGCTGTCGGCCGCGATCGCCGAGGGCCGGCGGATCGAAGAAGAGCGTCGCATCGTGGGGCGCCTGTTCTGGGCCTCCGATCTCCTCGGCGTGGCCCGGCAGGCCGTTCGCTGGGCCACGGAGCGCGCCAAGCCCGATGCCGACCGCGAGTCCGGGTACCAGGACCGCGACCGAGAGCACATCGAGCGCGGGTTCGACCGCATGGCGCGGAGCCTGTACCTCCCCGCGGAGCGCGACCTCGTCGCCGATGTGCTCGGGACCTACGCGCGGGCCCACAGCTCCCAGCGCCTCCCCGCCCTCGACGCTTGGCTCTCCCAGTTCGACGACGACGTCGAAGCCGCGGTGGCGTTCCTATACGACGGCGATCCGGCCCTCGCCGACGCCGACGCCCACCGCGCCCTGCTCGACCAGGACCTCGCCACGCTGGAGGCGTCGGACGATCCCTTCGTCGCCCTCGCGGTGGCCCTCGAGACCGACCTCGCCCCCCGCCGCGACGCCGACGAAGCCCGCGCCGCCAAGGTCCAGCGCCTGCGGGCCGCCTGGGCCGACGCCGAGGTCGCCCACGCGGCCGGCACCGGCACCCTGCGCGCCCCCGACGCCAACAGCACCCTGCGCGTCACCCTGGGCCACGTCGGTGGGTACGCACCCGAGGACGGCCTGATCGCCACCCCGTTCACCACGTTGGCCGGGTTCGCAGCCAAGGCGGGCGAGGCCCCGTTCGATGCCCCCGAGGCCCTGGTCGAGGCCGCGAAGGCCGGACCGTCCTCGCCCTGGGCGGTCTCCTCGCTGGGGGACGTGCCGGTGGATCTGCTCGCCGATCTCGACACCACCGGCGGCAACTCCGGCTCGCCTGTGCTCGACGCCCAGGGCCAGCTCGCCGGCTTGCTGTTCGACGGCGTGTGGGAGTCGGTCGCCAACGACTACGTGTACGACCCCGCCACCAACCGCAGCATCGTCGTCGACCTGCGGGCGATCGGCTGGCTGCTCGGTCAGACCGAGGGGGCTGCGCGGGTGGCCGAGGAGATGGGCCTCACCCGGTAGGGACCGTCCCGTCGAACCAGGTGGCGCGGTGGACGACGCCGTCGCGCCACCGCACCGCCTCGACCCGCGTCGTGGGCCCCTCCAGCGTCACCTCCACGTGGTGCCGCCAGCCGTCGCGCGCCCGCCGTGGGACCTTCGCCGCGTTTGCGCAGGGCACGCCGTCGAGCAGGCCGAACGGACGCCGGGTCCCGCCGCCGCTCAGGTTGTGGTGCAGGTGGCCGAACACCACCGCCCGCACGTCGATCCGCTCGGCGCGGGCGCGCTGGATCGCCGCCGCGAGATCCGGATCCCCCCAGTCTCCCTCGTCGCGGTGAAAGTCCCGGCCACACGGGGCATCGCGGGTGGTCCCGAGGCCCGCGGGCCCGTTGTGGGCCAGCACGACCACCGGGTGGCCCGCCGCCTGTCGCAACAGATCCAGCAAGCGCTCCTCGCTGTCCTGCAGGCTCGTGACCCCGAACGCGTCCCGCAGCCGCCCCCGCACGGTCAGCGTCGGCCCACCGAAGGTGTGGGGACGGCCCACCACCACCCGGACCTCCCCGACGGCGTGCACGCTGTAGCCCCCCAGATCCGCGGGCCCGAGGTCGGCGCGCAGGGCCTCCACCCGCGTGTCCATCCCCGAGGCGAGGCGATCCGCCAACGCATGCTGGCCCATCACCTCCGCCCCGAGCTGGGGCATCGTGACCGCGTCGTGGTTGCCAGGCGCCACGAGCGTGCGGGTGGTGAGCCGCGACAACACCTGCGCCACCGCCGTCTCGGAGCCTGGCCGAAAGCCCCCGAGGTCTCCGCACACCAGCACCGCCGCCAGGTCCTGCCGATCCAGCCAGCGCACGTCGTCCTGATCGATGGATCCGTGCAGATCGCCCAACACTGCGAAGCGCATCGTGACCCCTGTGTCGACGTGGTGTGCAGCCCGTGCGACAGGCGCTGCCCCCCGGTCCCGCCCGGTTAGGACTCGGGGTCCCCTGCCTCGGAGGTCCCGTGCCCGCCACCCCCACCGATCGCCTCGCCTCGCTCCACGCCCTGCGCGACGCCACCGGGCCTGCCCGCACGGTCGGTCTGTCCGACGACGTGCTCCGGCGCTTCCTCCAGACCGATCCCAGCCTCGGCCGTGCGATCGACGAGGCCGTGGCCGCACACCAGGCGATCGCCGAGGAACACCCGGACTGGCTCGCGATGGACGAGGGGCGCCTCGGCGCCTTCCTACAGTCCGACTACGTCAACTTCTACGGGGCCACCGCGGTCAACCCCTACGTGGCGGTCGCCGCGCGCGGACCGTGGATCGTCACCCTGTACGGTGCCGTGGTCCACGACAACGGCGGCTACGGGATGCTGGGGTTGGGCCACAGCCCCGACGCGGTGATCGACGAGCTGCCCGTCCCGTGGGTGATCGCCAACATCATGACCCCCAGCCCCTCCCACAAGCGGTTCGCCCACGCGCTCCGAACCGAGCTCGGCCACACCCGCGCCGACGGCTGTCCGTTCGACCGGTTCCTGTGCATGAACTCCGGCTCGGAGGCGGTCGGCGTGGCCATGCGCATCAGCGACATCGGCGCCGCCCTCGCCGTCGCGCCTGGCGGCTCGCACCCCGGCCAGACCGTCAAGGTCCTCGCGATCGAGGGCGGGTTCCACGGCGGTACCTACCGGCCGGCCACCGCGAGCCCCTCGTCCCGCGCCGCCTACGCCCGCCACCTCCACAGCTTCGGCGCCCAGGACCGGCTCGACACCGTCCCGTCCAACGACATCCCCGCCCTGGAGGCCGCGTTCGCCAAGGCCCG
Organism: bacterium; assembly: GCA_030424555.1. Taxonomy (GTDB): domain Bacteria; phylum Myxococcota_A; class UBA796; order UBA796; genus JAUHWK01. The sequence continues at coordinate 3,920 of JAUHWK010000312.1, forward strand.
CGAGCAGGGCGTGTTCTACGAGTTGATGCTGATGGAGCCCGTGATGGGCGAAGGCAACCCGGGCCAGGCCGTCACCCGCGCGTTCTACGACGCCGCCCGGCGCCTCACGCTGGAGCACGGCACCCTGCTGCTCGTCGACAGCATCCAGGCCGGCATCCGCAGCCAGGGCGTGCTGTCCTTGATGGACTACCCCGGCTTCCGCGACGCCCCGCCGCCCGACATGGAGACGTGGTCCAAGGCCCTCAACGCCGCGCAGTACCCGCTGTCCGTCCTCGGGATGACCGAGCGCGCCGCGGGCTTGTACCGCACGGGGGTGTACGGCAACACGATGACCGCCAACCCCCGCGCGCTGGAGGTGGGCCGCGCCGTGCTCGACGGCCTCACCCCGGCCCTGCGGGCCAACATCGTCGACCGAGGCGTCGAGCTGGTCGACCGCCTCAAGGCCCTCCAGGCCGAGCTTCCCGACGTGATCACCAAGGTCCAGGGCACCGGGCTGCTGCTCAGCGCTGAGCTGGCCCCCGGCTACGACGTCGTCGGCGCCGGCGCGATCGAAGAGCAGTGCCGCGTCCGCGGGCTGGGCGTGATCCACGGAGGCGTCAACAGCCTCCGGTTCACCCCGTGGTTCGGGATCACCTCCGAGGAGTGCGCGCTCGTCGTCGAGATCGTCGGCGACGTGCTGCGCGAGGTCCGCGCCGCCAAGGCAGCCTGAACCTCACCGCGGGTCGGGCGGCGAACGCCACGCTCGTCGCCCCCCCTGGTCCGGGACACCGCAGACGCGCGCCGCATGACGTACTCAGCGCGACGGGCTCAGTGGGACTGGCTCAGCGGTCGGAGTCGGACGGCCCGGCTTGGGTGTCCATGCTCGCCGTGTCCACACCCACCGACGGCGGATCGGTCGCCCGGCGGGTCTCGACCCGGGCGTTGGGCGCCAGCGCGTCCAGGTAGTTGGTGCCCCAGAACGCCGCGAGCGAGGCATCGCCTCGGACCTCCGCACCCAGGTGGGCCGCCATCGCCGCCCGCATGGTGTTGGCC
>JAUHWK010000313.1 GCA_030424555.1 bacterium
CCCGCCGCCGAGGCCGGCAGCATCGTCGTCAAGCGCACCCACACCAAGGTGGACGGCACCGCACCGACCAACCGCCTGTACGCGATGTGGAAGGTCCCCGGGTACTCCCCCGTGACCGGCGACTGGTTCTGGGCCGTGTACGACAACGGCACCGCCACCACCAAGGGCGCCCCCAGCATCTGCACCGGCTGCCACGCGTCCGGCCAGGACTTCGTCCGCGCGGCGACCGACACGCCGGACCCGTAGGGGTGGGTCAGAGCGCCCCCGACGCGAGCCGGGCCATCTGCACCTTCACCACCAGGGCACGGACAAGGTGGACGCTGGCCATCCCCCCGAAGAACCACGCGACCCCGCCAAGGGGCACGCCGCCTTCCAGGACCAGCGCCACCACCCACAGCACGGCCGCCACCCAGAGCAAGCCGTTCGAGCGCACCTGCCGCCAGGATCCGTAGAACCAGCCGGCCAGCACGCCAATCATCACAGCCTCCGTGTGCCCACCGAAGACGTCGCCCCACCCCATCCGAGGCGCGAACCCCGCGAGGACAAACACGGCAAGATCTGCCGGGTGGAGCACGTGCAGGCCGGACATCGGAGGCCGCCTGCGACCGAGGTCCGAGCGAAGGTCCGTCAGGTCCTCTTCGACCGGCACGGGGTCCCGGGTCACCATCCGCGCGGCAAGCACGTCGCCCCATGCGCCCACGTGGTCGACCTCGAGCTGGGTGGAGAGCCGACTCGACAGCAGGTAGCGAGCCTCGGAGGGGCACACCCGAGACCACGCGTAGCCAGGAGCCGTCAGCACGTCCGAGTCCGCGAGGACGTTCCACACCCCGGGATCGGGCAGCGATCGTGTCTCCAGGAGGGTTCCGTCCCGTAGGCGGCTGACCATCGACACCCAGGGTTCCCCGTCCAGCAAGACCACGAAGGCCACCGCGATCCCCGTCGGGGCACGCCACACATCGGCCCACACCACGCCCCGTTCGGACGGCGCATCGGCGACCAACCGCAGGGCGTCGAACATCCCGTGCGAGCGTTCTCGGGACCCCCATTTCACGCGGTCCGTGCAGGTCCACCCTGCCTCAGCGAGCGCCGGGAACGGCACCTGTGGTTCGACGATGGCCTGGGGTGCGTTCTGGGCCGGCCCCGCCTGGTCCAAGATCTCCACGCCGGTGAGGCCATCCCACCGCGCAGGCGCCACGGCCTTCGACAGCACGCGCTCGAACGCAGCGAACCCCATTCCCACGAGGACCCCTGCCAGCACCCACAGGCCCGCCAAGGGCAGGGCGTCTCGTGGCGTCAGCCACACCAGGAGCAGCCCCGATGCCAGCACGACCGGCGCCGTCGCGGCGAACGCCAACGCCCCGCCTGCTCTGCCGTGAAGCCAGAACAGGGTTCCCAGCAGCCACCCAATGAGGCCGCTGAGCGTCGCGCCGAACACGGCCGCGAGGTCGGACTCCCTCGCCGCAGCGTGCGTCGGGTTGTCCATCAAGACAGCCACGACCGCGATCGTCGCGACAAGGCTGGCGACCGGCACACCGACGGTGAGCGGCACCATCGCCCACGACATCTTGGCGACCACGCGTTCTGGATCCAACGCGATCACCTCCATCCGTCGGGCCAGGAACCATTCGTCGCCCAGCGACAGGGCGAGCCATCCGCTGTCGGTGAGCGACCCGCGACCCGCCAGGTGGGCCTCCACCGCCGAGTCCAAGGGCTCGCCGCTCCGATCCGCCACGTGCAACCGGCATCCCGGGTCATGGAACAGTCGGACCACCTCCTCTGTGCCCTGCCCCATGAGGGCGGTACGGATCGACCAGGGAGGCTCCCCCTCCGCCGGTGGCGCGGAAAGCCACGATCCCCAGGGCATCCCCGGCGTGTCGAACCAGATCGAGCGCTGGACGTGTCCGTCCTCAGACACAGACCACAGCTCGACGACGCCGTGTCCATACAACCGTTCGACCTGGGCCAAGACCGTCCCGGACGGGTCGACCCACACGGCGTGGACAACGTCCTTCAGATCGGGGTGCACCTCAGCACCGTCGAGACGGCTGCGAGCAAACCCCGCCAGCCGAAATCCCACCCTCTCCAGGACGGCCTCCTGGTCCGGCGCACGCCGGGCCCGCGCGACCTGCTCAGGATTCTCCGTGACCACGTCGTAGGTCGATCGCTGCACACCACCCCCACCACGGGCCTGCTACCGCCCGAAGACGGTAGCACACCCCACGCCAGAACCACCCCTCACCGGCTCCGGCGCACCGTGGGCCCACAGCCCCTACGCGAAGTCGAACAGCTCGACGTCGAACACCAGCGTCCCGTGCGGGCGCCCGCCCTGGGGCACGTCGCCGTACGCCAGGTTGCCCGGGATCCAGAACCGCTTCTTCTCACCGGCGGTCATGGTCTGGAGACCCTCGGTCCACCCCGGGATCACGCGGTTGAGCGGGAACTGGATGGTCTCACCACGCACCACGCTGCTGTCGAACAGGGTGCCGTCGGTCATCCAGCCGCTGTAGTGCACGGTGACGGTGCTGGTGGCCTTGGGCGTCGCGCCGCCATGTCCCGGGCTGAGCACCTTGTAGGCGAGCCCGGACGGCGTGACGGTGGCGTCCGCGGGGGCCGCCGCCACGTCCTCGGGCACCGGCGGCGGGGCGGGGGCAGCCTGCACGGCGAGCAGCTCGACATCGAACACGAGCATCCCGTGGGGACGTCCGCCCATCGGCTCGTTGCCGTACGCGAGGTCGCCCGGGATCCACAGGCGCGCCTTCTGGCCCACACCCATCCGCTGGAGTCCTTCGGTCCATCCAGGGATCACCCGGTCCAGGCCGAACGTGATCGGATCGCCTCGGAGGACGGAGCTGTCGAACATCACGCCGTCGAGGGCGGTCCAGCCCGTGTAGTGGACGGTGACCTTGTCGGCGGGACCAGGCATCTCGCCGGCCTCGCCCTCCAGGATTCGGTACGCGAGGCCCGACGCGGTGGTGGTGGCCTCAGCGGGGGGCGCGGCGACGTCGGAGGGGGCGGCGATCATGGTCACTCCAGGGTGGGAGCGGGTCCTAATGGACTGACCGTTGTCCGCACCAGCACACCCTCACACCCCAGCGTCCACGGTCACCGTCGCCGAGACGCACACCGGCGAGCACCCCTCGCCATTGGGCTGCTGGACGTCCCACGGCGGCGCGATCGTCTCGTCGACGGCGGCGCCGCTCCCGGAGACCACCACGTGCACGGACGCCGTGTCGTCGAACCCACCCGGCACGCGGATCGCGACCCCGTCCGCCGTGGCCGTCGCGGTGACGCTGGCATCGTCACACGACCAGGCGGCGTCGGTGTCCGCGTCGGGAACGGCCACATCGCAGGTCACCGACACCCCACCGACGGCGACCGCCACCTCCACGGGTCCGGTGCGGCCGGACAGGTCCACGTCCACCGTCACCTCGGAGCGGCAGCCGATCTCGGTACACAGAGTCGACCCCGCTCCGCCAGCACACCCCACCAGGCCGCCGACCAGCACCAAGGCCGTTGTGATCGCGCGCATGCTCACCTCCACCGTGCGCGAGGGAGGGGTAGCGCGGACCAGCGCCGCCCTCGACCCCGCCACCGCTCAGGCCGCCCCCGCCGCGAGGCGCTTGGCGTGCAGCCGCAGCGCCCATCGCGCGGCCGCGACGGTCCCAAGCAGCACCAAGACCAGCGCAAGCACCGCCCCCCACCCGGACTCCCAGGCGAGCTCCGCGACGACGACGCCCAGGACGAGCAGCCCGAGGCGGCGGCCCGAGGCATCGCGAACCGGAAGGAGGAAGAACCCGCCAGCGAGCCCACCGATCACCGCGCCCAACAGGGGAATGGCGAGGTCGGGGAACACCCAGGATCCCAGCCAGCCTGCCGCGACGAGGACGCCCATCCACAGCGACCAGCCATGCTCCAGGAGCGGCGAGGGGCCCGGACGGCGCGCGTCCACCGCCGCCCGGACCATCGTCGGGTCCGGATCGAGCGCGACCAGCGGCGCCGCGGCCATCCGGTCCTGGTGACGGCGCACCGCCTCCTCCGGGGACCCGGCGTGGCACACCTCGAGGCCCACCGACGGTCGGCCCGACACCGCCAGCTCCGACCAGGACGGCCACCGCCCGCCCGCCAACGCCGTGACCCGATCACCCAGGCGAAGGTCCCAGGACACACCTGGGTCGGGCAGGGAGCGCGTCTCCAGGATGCCCCCATCCTCGCGCTGCGACCACAGCGCCACAAACGGCTCGCCGCGGACCTCGGTGACCATCGCCCACGCCCTGCCATCCGGCGACCGCCAGGCATCGGCCATCACCCGCTGCCCGAGGTGCGCCTCCAGGGCTGCCTCGGTCCGCAAGGTCGCCAGGGAGAGACCGGGCAGCTCCGGGTATCCCCAGCCGACGCGCGCCCGCAGCGTCCAACCCGCGGCCTCCAACCCCGGATCCGGCACGGTCGGTCCCCCCTCGACCCCGTCCTCCACGCGCGACCGCGCGCCCGACGCCAACGCCCGCCGTCCGTCCGCGAGGATCGACGCCCCGTCGACCGGATCCTCCGGGTCGGCGGCCCACCGGTTGGCGATCCCTCGTCCCACAGCGATCGCGGCCGCACCGAGGACACCCCCGGCGAGGCCCCCAAGCCCAGCGAACGCGCCCCACTGCCACACCACGTTCGGGGCGGAACGCGCGAGGAGCGACGCTGCGACGCCGCCCGCGATCGCCCCCACCACCGCGGCCCGTCCCCGCAAGGCGACGAGCGGCGCCACCACCCCACATCCCGCGGCAAAGCCCACCATGCCGGCCATGCTCGCGAACCGACCGTCGGGACTCGACGCCGCGATCATGCAGCCCACACCGACGACCAGTCCGCCCACCAGCACGGCCAGGAAGGGGAGGATCCCCATCAAGGTGGCCTCGGGTGCGGGCCCCGAGGTGCGCGAGGCTTCGG
>JAUHWK010000314.1 GCA_030424555.1 bacterium
GAGGCCGACCTCCGGGCGGAGATCCACGTCTCCGTCGTCACCTTCGGCGGCCAGGCCAACACCCACCTGCCGCTCGGGCCTGCCCGCGATGCGTCCTGGACTGACCTGGGTGCTCGCGGGGGCACGCCCATGGGAGCCGCCTTCGACATCGCCCGCGAGATGGTCGAGGACCGCTCCGTGGTGTCGGGCCGCGCTTACCGGCCGACCATCGTGCTCGTGTCGGACGGCCAGCCGACGGACACCTGGCAGAAGCCCCTCGAGGCGCTGCTGGGAAGCGAGCGCGGCGGAAAGGCCTTCCGCATGGCGCTGGCCATCGGTGCCGATGCCGACCACGACGTGCTGCAGGCCTTCCTCGCCGATCCCGAGGCGCGGGTCTACAGCGCCGACGAGGCGCGGCAGATCCGCCAGTTCTTCCAGCTCGTGACCATGAGCGTGTCCGCGCGGTCGCGCAGCGCGAACCCCAACAGCGCTCCGGTCAGCGTTGCTGATGACGGCTGGGACCTGTAGTGGTCCGCGTGGTCGCCAGCAGCGTGCGCGGGCCAGCGCACGCGCTCGACGGGTTGCCGTGCCAGGATGCCTGGCTGGCGGTGCCCGACTCGCGCGCGTCCCTGGCCGTGGTGTGCGACGGCATGGGAAGCCGCTCCCGCTCGCGGGAGGGGGCCCGCGCCGCGACGCTCGCCGCGCGTGACGCCTGGCGCCTCTGGAAGCGCTCGCCTGCCGGCAGTGCCGAGGACCTCGTGCGCCTGCTCGAGCCCGCGTGGCGCCTGCGCTTGCGAGACGTGCCACGCGACGAGGCGGCGACGACCTGCATCGTGTACGCCGAGGACGACCACGGTCGAGCTGTCTACGCCCAGCTCGGAGATGGCCTGCTCGCCCGAAGGGACGCTCACGGCGACGTGAAGACCCATCCGTCGAAGACCGACGGCTTCGGCCTCACGCATGCGCTGGGCACCCCCCACACCCTCGCTGACTGGTCGCTCGCTATGGCGGCCCCCCTCGCGCAGGGCGAGGTCCTGGTGCTGGCCACCGACGGCGTGTCCGAAGACCTCGAACCCCGGCGTCTCGGAGACCTGGCTCGGTGGGCCGTGGACGAGCTGGGTCCTCTCCGCCGCCCCGGCGTCGCGTTGGCGAGGGAGCTGCGCAACTGGCCCGTCCCTCACCATCGAGACGACAAGACCCTCCTCGTCATGTGGAAGCCATGAGTCCCATTCAACAAGTCATCGATGAATCCGGCGCTGTTCACACCCTGTCACGACGCATCGGGAAGGGCGGACAGGGCGAGGTGTGGCTGGCCGAAGGCGGCCGACGCATCGTGAAGCTGCTCCATCCGCGTAGCGATGCGGAGGCCCTGCGGCGCCAGTTCGCCTTCGTGCGGCGACTCGACCTCGGTGGACTGCACGTCGCACGCCCCATCGCGGTGCTTCGCCCGCCGCATGTTGGCTACGTGGCGGAGTTCCTCGGTGACATGGTCGCCATCAAGGACCTCATCGACGCACCGCCGTCGGGACTGCTCCAGTGGCACATCGACACGGGCGGTCTACGCCGCCGACTGCGACTGCTCGCGCACTCCGGTGAGGCCCTGCTGGGACTGCACGCGCGCGGGGTCGTCTACGCCGACGTCTCCCACAACAACGTCTTCGTCTCGGAGCCCGTCGAGGCTCTGGAGGCCTGGCTCATCGATCTCGACAACCTCAGCCACGAGGCCGACCCACGACGGGCCATCTACACCCCCGGCTACGGGGCCCCCGAAGTCGTGGCCCGCAAGTCGGGTTGCACGTCGCTCTCGGATGCCTGGGCCTTCGCCGTACTGGTCTGGCAGACCCTGACCCTGACGCATCCGTTCGTCGGCGACCTGGTCAACGACGGCGAGCCCGAGCTCGAGGAGGAAGCCTTCGCGGGCAGGCTGCCGTGGGTAGGCCATTCCGAGGACGACCGGAACGTCTGCACCACGGGGCTCCCTCCCGACCTGGTTCTGGCGAACCGCCTGATCGAGCTGGCGCGTCGCACCTTTGAGGAAGGCCTGGGAGATGCCAAGCAGCGCCCGAGCGTGGCCGAGTGGGTGGACCGCCTGCACGCAGCGGCAGACCAGACGGTTCAGTGCCCCGAGTGCAGCGGGACCTACTTGGTCGTCGAGAAGCTCTGCCCTTGGTGCGATGAGCCCCGCCCGTCGGTGTCCGCCGTGCGTATCGCCCGCTGGGATCCCAAGAAGGGGGTGGTCCGTGGAGCGATGCGGTTGGGCCAGCTCCCCTTGGGTGCACACGGATTGGTGCTGCCCCGCAGGGTGACGGAGGGCCGGACGGGCCAGTCCGCTCGTGAGCCTCACGTCGAGATCACACCGGTCCCCCGGGGCGTCTCGGTTCGTACCAAGCCCGGATTCCAGGCCTGGGTTGCCCCCGTCGCCAACGCCCTCGAGGAGCGCCACGCTGTTGGCGAGCGTGGGCGCATCATCCCGCGGAACGGCTGGCTGGTCCTGTTCGAGGACCCTGGGCAGCCCCAGCGCGTGGCGCTGATCGGGAGGTCCGCATGAAGGTCGCCGAGGTCAGCGGCGGAGTTGCTACCACCGTTCGCATTCGAGCGGTGTCCGGCGACTTCGACCCCATTCCCGCCATCGAGTCCGAGGTCTCTCTGGTCCGCTCGGGCGACCAGACGCTGCTCACCGCGGGGGAGCAGGTCTGGGCCGTCGAAGGGGTCACCCCCGCAGGCACGACCGAGCTCACGGACGTGGTGGTGAGCGGGCTGCCTGTGCTCGCCTACGTTGCCCAGGCCACCGCGAACGTGTTGGTCGTAGAGACCCGAAGGCTCACCCAAGAGCTCCGGGTGACCGAGGAGATGCAGGTCGGTCTCGACGACAAGGTGATGGACGACGTGCGGCGAGGTCACCGGGTAGGCGGCACCGCTGCCGATGTGGCGGCCTGGCTCGAAGACCGGTTGTTCATTCCCCCGGCGCCGGGTGGTCCCGAGCTGCGTCGAATGGTGATCTCGGGAGACGCCCGAGGGCGGCTCGACGCGTTCCGAATCTACGGCCTAAAGGTCGCCGCCGACGTTCGCCGGGTGGACGACAAGCTGCGGATCGAGCGCGTCGTGCGCGGTGGCCGACGCAACAACCAGCGCATGATGCTGCTCTACGCGCCGATCTCCATCGTGGACGCGACGGCCGCTTCCGAGCTGCACGGCGCCGTCCGCACCACCCTGTCCGAAGCGGTCGCCGGAAGCGGCAGCTACCTCCGCGTCTGGCAGGACTACCACAAGCTCGAACGGGAGAGCGTGCTGCGTCGCGCGCGGAGCTTCGGCTGGCTGGACTACCGGCGCTGCGAGCGGCGCCGGGACGGTGGCTGGCGCTTCCATCTCGCTCCCGTCGAGGACCTCACCGAGCGTCTCGCGCTGCTCGGTGAGTGGAGTCGCTTCGAGCTCGAGGCAGGAGACCGTCCTCCCGCCCTCGGACAGGAGGATGCCGAGGCCGCCCCTCGACCGCGGGGTCCTCGAGTCCAGCGTTTGAGCGCCTCGATCGTGGACCTGAACGATCACAAGGGCTTCATCGATCTCGCTGGCCCCGACGAAGACGACGAGCAGCCCCGACCGCCGAAGTCGGGGGTGCTCTACCTGTCGACGGGCGGCGACGAGGCACGCCTCCGGCGCCGAGAGCGAGCCGAAGAGGCGCTTCGCACCGGAAACTGCCCGCTTCCGCAGCTCGGCCTGCTCATGGAGGGCCGACCCGCACCGGCAGCCCGACGGACGCGCATCAGCGTGGACGGACCGAAGCTGAAGCCGGTCATCCGAGAGGTGTTCGGCGAGGCCGGACCGACCCGCCGGCAGATCGAGGCCATCGAGATGGCCCTCAACACGCCGGACGTGTCCCTCATCCAGGGACCGCCGGGCACGGGCAAGACCAAGGTCATCACGGCAATCGAGCGCTGCCTGGCCGTGCTCGCAGACGAGGGTGTCGAGCCCTCGCACCGCATCCTCGTCTCGGCTGCCCAGCACGACGCCGTCGAGAACGTGGTGCAGCGCACCGAGGTCTTCGGCCTGCCTGCCGTGAAAGTCGGTCGGCGACGGCGAGGCTCGGACACCACGGTCGACCCAGGCCAGGTGTTCGCGGACGAACGCGTGGAACAGCTGCGCGCCAAGGTTCGCGTCCCCCCGGAGGCGGAGCGGCTCAATCAGGCGCGCAACCTGGTCCTGGCCTGCGTTCGCATGCGCTCCCTGCCGGCCGAGCAGGCGACCCGGATTCGAGAGCTGGTGGCCGTCCTCGGTGACCTCCTGCCCCCAGCGCAGCGCGACCAGGCCTTGGAACGGGCGAGCTCCATCGAGCGTCCAGCCACCCAGGGCGACCCTGAGGAGACCGAGCTGCGCATCAAAGCTGCGCGAGGCATTCGCGTGGATGAAGGGCCTTTCTCTGACGACGGTCCCATCAAGGCCCGCGTTGCCTTGCGCCGCCTGGACGGCCTGCTCACCGATGAGGAGCGCCACTTCCTGGAGCGCTGCGCCGACGTGGAGCCGGAGGACGTGCCGCCGTGGCTCGACGAAGGCCGAGCGCTGCGGGACGCGTTGATCGACCGCCTCACGGAGCCGGCACCCAAGGCGGAGCCGCGCCTGGACGACGACACCCAACGGCTCCTGCTCGAGATCCTCGACACCGTCGATCGACGCCTCGCCGCCACGCGTTCTGGAGACGAGGCGGTGTTGAGCGCCTACCTCCATGACCTCGAGACAGACCCCCAGGGCGTCCGCAAGGCGCTGGAGCACTACACGGTCGTCCTCGCGGCAACGCTTCAGCAGGCGGCGGGCAACGAGATGCGGCGCGTGCGCGGGATCGACACGGGCCAGACCACCTTCGAGTCCGTCATCGTCGACGAGGCTGCCCGTGCGAACCCGCTGGACCTCTTCATCCCGCTGAGCATGGCCAAGCGTCGGGTGGTCCTGGTCGGTGA
>JAUHWK010000315.1 GCA_030424555.1 bacterium
AGATGCCCTGGTCCGCCCGGGTCTCCATCTCCTGGACCAGCGCCTCCCCCGTCAGGCCGACGTTGAAGTCGCCGTCGGTACACAGCACGATCCGGTTGTTGCCCCCCTCGACGAACGCCCCGGCCGCGAGATCGTAGGCGGTGCGCAGCCCGTCGGCCCCCGCCGTCGACCCCCCGGCGCGTAGCTGGTCGAGGGCATCGTGGATGGCGGACGGGTCCGAGACCTCGGTGGGTTCGAGCAGGACCGCGTCGCGGCCGGCGTACACGACGATCCCGATGGTGTCGGTGGGCGCGAGCCGGTCGACGAGCTGCTTGAGCAGGTACACGGCGAGCGGGAGCTTGTCCGACGTGTCCATCGAGCCGGACACGTCCACGAGGAACACGAGGTTGGCGGGGGTTCGCTGGTCGGCGGGCACCTCCTTGGCCTTGATGCCGATGCGCATCAGGTGGTGTGCGTCGCCGTCGCCGAAGGCGGAGGGGGCCGCGTCGAGCGCCACGGAGAAGGGCGTGCCATCGTCGGGGGGCGTGTCGTGCCAGTCCATCGCGTTCACCCACTCCTCGACCCGAACGGTCGCGGGCTGGGGGAGCGTGCCGTCGAGCAGCGCGCGTCGGCCGAGGGTGTACGAGGCGCGGTCCACGTCGACGGAGAAGGTGGACATCGGGTCGTCCGACGTCGTCACCCACGGGTTGGCCGTGAGGACTTCGGAGGTGCCGTCGTCGGCCGAGTCCGCCGTGTCCCCTGCGTCGGCAGTGTCCGCCGTGTCGGCGTTCCACTCGCCTGGGTACCCGCTGTCGTCGCTCCAGTAGTCCATGTCGTCGTTCTCATCGTACTCGTGGTACCCGGCGTCGCCGCATGCGGTCACGAAGGCCAGCAAGATGAGGGTCGTCGGTCGATGGATCGTGTGCATGTCGCCTCCCCGGATGCCCCGGAGGCGGAAGAGCATGCGGCGTGCCAGAGATTGGCGACGGGCAAAGGCCGAATGACGAACGCCACCGCGACATCGTGGTCGCGGTGGCGTGTGGCGCGGGCCGGTACGGCATCCCGTCTCGAGAGGCCCAGGAGGGACCGGACCCTGGGGCCCCGTCCCCCTGGTCGATCGATCAGTACGCGTAGGTCCAGACCGTCTTGGTCTCGACGAAGCGGGCGTCGTCGAAGCTGTCGTCGTCCGTGCGGGTGACGACGAGGTCTGGCGGGGCATTGACGGTGGTGTCGATCTGCGTCCAGCCATCGTCGGTGTTGTCGTACATCAGGTCCGGCGAGGTGGTGGTGGCGATGGGGCTCATGGCCTGCTCTGCGGAGAGATCGTCGACGTAGTACGGTGCCTTGTTGGCCTGGCCGAAGTGGTCGCAGTCCCAGCCCGTGTAGATCGGGGTGGACCAGGTGCCGGTGTACACGCCGTCGCAGTCGGTGCAGCCTGCGGTGCTGTCCGAGGAGGTGGACGTGAACGTGGAGGCGTAGCGACACAGCAGGTTGTTGCTGCTGTCGAGGATCTCCACCCAGTACAGCGCGGTGGCGCCGGCGCTGTTGGCGCAGGCCTGGATCGTGCGGGTGAACTTGATGTTCTCGCCGATCGTGGGCGCGGTCGCCGTGGTCAGGCCGGACGGAGGGGTCGCCAGCGCGCAGTTGTCGCCCAGGACGTCGGTGTCGTCGGTGTCGCCCGTGCTGGTGTCCGCGGTGTCGTCGGTGCCGGTGTCCGCGGTGTCGTCGGTGCCGGTGTCGGACGTGTCGCCCGATCCGTCGGTGTCGTCGGAGTCGCCCGTCTTGTCGTCGGCGGGCGGGCACCCGGCGAGGCCGGCGAGGAGGAGCAACGGGGCGAGGCGATCGAGGCGCATGGGCTCTCCAAGGGAGGGGCGGCGCGCTGTATCGATCCGGTGACGGGGCGTCGAGGCGCTGGCGTCGGTGCAACCTGACGGATCACGGAGCCTGTGGGGTCTGTTGCAGCCAGTCCACCGTGCGCTGGACGATCTCGTCGGTGGTGCGCGGTGAGAGGATGTCGCCGGCGATCACGTGGTGGTCGGGATCGTCGGACGCGATGAGGTGGGCGGTGACCGGTCCCTGGATCTTGGTCATCGCGTGGGCCGCGGCCTGGCCGTCGATGACCGTGTCCTCAGGGTCGCGGAACATCAGGACGGGCACCGTGATCGCGCGGAGGTCCGTGCGTCCCACCAGATCGACGAGCGCCATCATCGGGAGCAGCGCGCGGGTGGGGTAGCGGTGCGACCAGTGGGCGTCGTGTCCGGCGTTGACCGGCGTCCACGACCGCTCGGGCCCGATCGCGAGCTCGGCGAGGGCGCCGCCCCAGGGCCACAGCAGCATGGCCGAGGAGGGATCCGCTGGATGGACGTTGGGGCTGAGCAGGACGAGGCGATCGATGCGATCGGGCGCGCCCTCGGCCGCGAGCCACAGCGCCAGGGTCGCGCCATTGGACGTGGCGACCACGACGACGGTGTCCCCGAGCGCCTCGGCGATGGCGATCGCCTCCAGCCCGTCCTCCAGCCACTGCTCGCCACGGGCCTCCGCCATCGACCCCACGGAGGTGCGTCCGTGTCCGCGCAGGCGCGTGAGGAACAGGTTGGCGCCCATCGACGTGGCGATGCGCTGAGGGACGGGGGCGATCTCCTGGCGGTCGGCGGAGAAGCCGTGCAGGTACACGACCGACACCGCGGTGCGGGCGCGGGTGGAAGGGTCCGCCCAGACGATCGTGGCCTCGGCGTCGGGCCGCAGATCGGCGACCCGCCCCTCGCGATCGGCGAGGTAGGCGTCGAGGTCGGCCGGGATCTCGGGCGCGACCACCCGCGTGGGATCGAGGTGGGCGCGGGGACCGGCGAGGAAGGCCGCCCCGAGCACGGCCAGGACGGCGGTCAGGGCGAGCACGACGCGGCGCACGGCACCTCCAGGCGCGCCGGGTATCGCAGCGGTGTGGTCGCGGCTTCGCATGGGAGGGGGCGGCGCGTTGGGATTCGTGGGGCTAGCATGGCGTCGTCCGGACGGTGTGAAGCCGACATCCGGGTGGCGTTGGGCGATGGATGCCCGCGCGAAGAGGGGAGATGTCCATGTCCATCCATTCACGTCTGCTTGTGCCCTGTGTGCTCGTCGCCGCGTGCGGTGGGAAGTCCGTGTCCGAGGTCGACGATGCGGAGCTGACCGCCAACGCCCAGGCGGCCGGCGAGCAGTCCGCCGACATCGGTGAGCTGCCGGAGGACGCGTCCGAGGACGACGTCAGCTCGGCGGTGATCACGCTCGGCACCAGCTTCCAGGCCATCCAGGGCCGTCACCAGGCCAACTACGCGGCGGGCAAGCGCTCGTCCGGACCGGTCTCGCCCGACAGCCTGTTGGCCAAGGCGGCGGAGGGCGAGGTGCTGTGGGACGGCACCACCCTGTCCATGAACTACAGCGCCGACGACAGCAGCACGGGCGCGGTCACGTACGTCGTCGATCTCACCTACACGCGCTCCGGGGACGGCTTCGTGATCTCCGGCTCGTACGACCTGGGCCTGGACGCGTCCGCGCTCGGCTCGGGCATCGTGTACGACCTGTCCGTCACGTACGAGGACCTGACCACGGACGGCACCGGCTGCCCCGTCGGCGGCGCGCTCGACCTCAGCTACGACTACGACGTGCAGGTGGCCGGCGTGGCCGTGCCCGGTGTCGGGGCCGCCACGGGCACCAGCCTCAGCGGTCGGGTGCGGGTGGAGTACAACGGGTGCGACGACGTGACGGTGTTCGCCTCCAACGGCTGATCACCGCGTGAGGAGCGCCTCGGGGCCCTGCTGGAGGATGTCCGCCAGCAGGGCCCTGTTCGTGGGGTGCAGCAGCATCTCGTGGTGGGCGGTCGGGTAGCGTCCGACGGGTGCCTGGACCTGCGTGGCCCATGGGAGCAGCGCTGACGGGTGGGGCACCATGGGATCGTCGGGGTGGAACATCGTGTAGACCTCGGTGCCGGCCACCGGCTCGGCGTTGAGCCACCGGATCAGGTCCGTGTCGGGGCCCATCGACGCCAGGGTGCGGGACGCCTGGAGCCTCCCGAGCACGGGGCGAGAAGCGTGGGCGAGCCAGGCGAGGTCGGTGCCCTGTAGGGGGGAGCCCATCGACACGAAGCGGTGGATGCGCGCGCCGCCGCGGTCTCGCAGGTAGGCGAGTCCGATCAGCCCGCCGAGGCTGACCCCGACGAGGTGGGCGCGGTCTGCGGTCTCGCCCTCGGTGGACAGCACCCGGTCGACGGCCGCGGCGACCGCGTCGGCGGACACGCGCGGGTCCTGGGTGTTGAGGCCGGGAAGCTCGACGTCCACCGTCCGAAACCCGCGGCGCCACAGGGTCCAGTGGACGGGGAGGTTGGTCGCCTTGGTGGCGAGGAATCCGTGGACGACGACGACGGGGGGCAGGGCGGACATGGGACCTCATGCGGTGCGGGGGCCGATGGGGGCTCGACGGCGCGGATGGGTAGGGTATTCGTCCGCTTGGCGTACGGGGAGTCCCTGGGATGGTCGATCGGCGGGTGGCGTGGGGGTACCTCGCGCCGGTGTGTACAGGCATCGTCCTGTGGGCGCTATGGATGTCGACCGGAGGCTCCTGGCGCTGGTTCGCCGCGGGCTGGCCGATGTCGCTGACGATGGCCCTGGGATCGTTCGTCGCGGGCGCGAGCCCGGAGGGCGGCGGGGCGGTCGCGTTTCCCGTGATGACCCTGGTGATGGGTATCGATCCGCCCGTCGCGCGGAACTTCAGCCTGGCGATCCAGTCGGTGGGGATGACGGCGGCTTCGCTGTGGATCCTCGCGCGGCGGGTTCCGATCGAGCGGACCTACTTCGCGCGCGCGCTGATCGGGGGAACCCTCGGGATTGTGCTGGGGACGTTCTTCGTGGCGCCCCACGTGCCACCGGTCCATGCCAAGCTGACCTTCGTGTCGTTCTGGTTG